>JAUWXE010000083.1 GCA_030616535.1 Candidatus Aerophobota bacterium | reverse complement strand
TTAGGAGTATCTTCGGGGAAAAAGCGCAGAAAGTCAAAGATAACTCTTTAAGGGTTCCTCATGGCATTAAGGGTAAGGTGATTATGGTAAGGGTGTTCTCGCAAGAAAACAAGGATGATCTGCCACCTGATGTGAAAAAGAGGGTTAAGGTATATGTAGCTATCAGGCGTAAAATCGGAGTAGGAGATAAAATTTCTGGTCGACACGGGAACAAAGGAGTTGTTGCTAAAGTGCTTCCTGAGGAAGACATGCCCTATTTTCCTGATGGGACTCCAGTAGAAGTAGTATTAAACCCTTTAGGGGTTCCATCCAGGATGAACATTGGTCAGATTCTGGAGGTGCATTTAGGATGGGTGGCCAAAACTCTGGGTACACGGATGATATGTCCTGTTTTTGAGGGGCCTAAGGTAGAGAAAATAAGAGATCTATTGAAGGAAGCTCACCTGCCAGAATCGGGCAAAATTACTCTTTATGATGGACGAACCGGCAGACCCTTTGATCGGAAGGTCGCTGTGGGATACATGTATATGATGAAACTTATTCATATTGCTGAGGAGAAGATGCATGCTCGATCTACCGGACCTTATGCTTTAATTACTCAACAGCCCTTGGGAGGAAGATCCAGGCAAGGAGGACAGAGATTTGGTGAGATGGAAGTGTGGGCTCTTGAAGGCTATGGAGCAGCCTATACTTTACAAGAGATGCTTACAGGTAAGTCGGATGATCTCTGGGGTAGAACTAGGATACATGAGTGGATAATAAAAGGAGAGAACCTATTGGATACTCAGACTCCCGAGTCTTTCAAGGTTCTGGTTAAGGAGCTTCAATCTCTGGGACTAAATTTAGAATTTTGGAAGAATGGAAAAAGGTTTTCCGTTAAGGATATGGAAGGAGAGAATGAATAGGAGGTAAGCCATTGTGGAAGATAAGTGATATTGACAGGATTAGAATAAGGGTAGCCTCTCCCGAAGAGATAAGACAGTGGTCTTATGGAGAGGTAAAGAAGACAGATACCATTAATTATCGCACTTTCAGACCGGAAAGAGGCGGCCTTTTTTGCGAGCAGATATTTGGTCCTACCAAAAGCTATGAGTGCTACTGCGGCAAATATAGGAAAATGAAATATAAGGGAGTGAGATGTGAGAGGTGCGGGGTAGAGGTCACCTCCTCTAAGGTTCGTCGTGAAAGAATGGGACACGTTGAACTGGCTGCCCCGGTTGCTCATATCTGGTATTCAAAAAATTATCTACCTCTTCTATTGGGGCTTAAGAAAAACGAGTTAGAAAGAGTAGTTTACTTTATAAGTTATCTGGTAGTGGATCCAGGTCAGACTCCCTTAAGGAAATTGCAAATTCTGGATGAGGAGGAGTATCAAAGATACAAAAATTTATATGGGGAAGGTTCATTTCAGGCTGGCACAGGAGCAGAGGCAATTTTAATTGTTCTCGAGGGGATAAAGATCGAGCGTTTAAAGGATGAATTGAAGGAGGAACTCCTCCAGGAAAGATCCAAAGGTAAAAGGCTCAAGTTAATCAGGCGGCTGCAGGTAGTGGAGAATTTTCTTCGCTCAGGAAACAAGCCTGAGTGGATGATTTTGAAAGTTGTTCCTGTTATCCCCCCTGATTTTCGGCCCATGGTACAACTAGAAAGTGGAATTTTTGCCAATTCTGACCTTAATGATTTATACCGACGAATTATTAATCGGAATAATCGACTTAAATATTTGTTAGAGATTGGGGCGCCTCAAATAATTATCCAGAACGAAAAGAAGATGCTTCAACAATCTGTAGACGCCTTGTTTGAAAACGAAAAACTTCCTCAACCCATATTAGGAGCAGGAAGAAGAGCACTCAAGTCTTTAAGTGAAATAATGAAGGGAAAACAAGGTCGATTCCGACAGAATCTTTTGGGTAAAAGGGTTGATTACTCAGGAAGAGCAGTGATCGTGCCCGGTCCAGATCTAAAGATTTACCAATGTGGACTGCCTGAAAGTATGGCTTTGGAGCTTTTTAAGCCTTTTGTTCTGAGTGAGATCCTGCGAGAAGACAAGGTTGAAACCATTAAAAGGGCTAATGATCTGGTGGAAAAGACCGATCCTTTTGTATGGGAAATATTAGAAAAGGTAGTTAAGGATCATCCTGTTCTACTAAACAGAGCTCCTACTTTGCATAGGCTTGGAATTCAGGCCTTCCAGCCAATTTTAATAGAGGGAAATGCCATTCAACTTCATCCTCTGGTCTGCACCGCTTTCAATGCTGATTTTGACGGTGATCAGATGGCTGTTCACATTCCACTTTCCTATGAGGCACAGCTTGAGGCAAGGACTTTGATGCTTTCCAGCAACAATATTCTCTCTCCAGCTAATGGAGACCCCATAGTTACTCCCTCTCAGGACATTGCTGCCGGTTGCTATTACTTAACTCTAGAAAGAGAGGAAAAGGCAGAAGAAAAAGTGTTCTCGGGCCCGGATGAAGTAGTACTTGCTTACGAGTTAGAGAAGATAGATCTTCATCAAAGGATAAAGCTGCTTGTGGACGGAAGCTGGGTCCAGACTACCCCCGGTAGGGTAATATTCAATCAAGTTCTGCCAGAGGGGATGGAGTTTGAAAATAGACTAATTGACAAGGAGGTTCTGGCGGAGATTGTAAGTAAAATCTGGCAAAAATACGGAAATGCTACTACAGTGGAAGTTTTGGATGAAGTTAAAAGATTGGGATTTGATTTTGCCACAAGATCTGGGCTGACCTTTGCCCTTTCCGACGTACCTAAAATAAAAGAGAAAAAGGAACTTTTAAAATACAGCGAAGAGGAGGCAAAGGGATTCAGTCTCATGGCTGAGGAGGGGGGAATCAGCGAGGAAGAAAGATATATGGAAGTAATTGATTTAAGGATGAGAGTTGTTGATCAAATTGGACAAAAAGTATCCCAGTATCTTTCTAGAGATTCTTTCAACCCTCTGTATTTGATGTGGAAATCAGGAGCAAGAGGGTCCGCCGATCAACTGCGTCAAATAGTAGGAATAAGAGGCCTAATGGCTAGATCCATAAGAGAAACCTATCGTAGAGAACTTTGGGACGAGGTATTTAAAAGACAGCCAAATATCCTTTCAGAGTCAATTAAGCAATACTTCTATCCCATTTCTGGGGGGAGACTAAAGGGAAGAATTGGGGAGGAGCCTGTACGGTCCAGCTTCGAGGAAGGTCTTACTGCTCCAGAATATTTCATTTCTACTTCAGGAGGTAGAAAAGGCCTGATAGATACAGCCTTAAAAACAGCCTACGCTGGTTATCTTACGCGTAAGTTAGTGGCGGTAGCTGAAAATGTTATTGTTACTGAAAAGGACTGTGGAACGATTGATGGTATTTTCATAGGACCCTTAATTGAGGAGAAGAAAAAAGTAGAGCCTCTGAGAAAGAGAATAGTAGGCAGGATAACTGCGTCTCCAGTCATGGATCTTTCGTCAAAAGAGGTGATCGTTGGGTCTAACCAGGAGATAACAGAGGAGTTAGTGGAAAGGATCGAGGAATCCGGAGTGGAGAGAGTAAAGATTCGCTCTCCTCTTACCTGTCAAGCAAAATGGGGACTGTGTCAAAGATGTTATGGATGGGACCTGACTACCCATAGGCTGGTTGATCTTGGCGAAGCGGTAGGAGTGATAGCAGCCCAGTCTATAGGTGAACCTGGTACTCAGCTGACTTTACGTACTTTCCACACGGGAGGAATATTTCAGAGGGGTGGAGATATTCCCCAGGGTCTCCCCCGAGCTACAGAACTCTTTGAACCTCGAAAACACGATTATCCGCGCAAAGGAGTCATCAGACAGCGTAAAGGGGAAGAGGCTCTTATTAGCGAAATAGAAGGGAAGGTGAGCATAAAGAAAGAAAAGGGCGGTATCTTCGTCAAGGTGAAAGGGGAAGGAGACAAGGAGATAACTTATGAGGTAGGGGGAGAGATGTTGGTCTCGGACGGGGAAATGATAGAGGCGGGAGACAAAATTATTGAAGGAAGTATTAATCCTCGGAGTCTCTTGAGCATAAAGGGGACTAGAGCTGTAGAGGAATATCTGGTCAATCAAACGCAACAAGTCTATAAGTCTCAAGGGGTAAATATTAATATCAAACACTTTGAAGTGATCGTAAGACAGATGATGAGGAAAGTTGAGGTGGAAGACCCGGGAGATACCGGTTATTTTCCAGGGGAACAGATAGACAAAGCCCAATTTGAAGAGGTCAACAGGAAAGTAAAAGAGGGAGGAGGTAGGCCAGCCACAGTAAAGCCTGTTCTACTAGCCATACCTAAAGCGGCCCAAGAAGACAAGGAAAGCTTTTTGTCTGCAGCTTCTTTCCAAAAGACCAAGCAGGTTCTGGCTGAGGCAGCCATCTGTGGACAGGTCGATACCCTGAAAGGACTTAAAGGAAATGTAATTGTTGGCAAGTTAATTCCGGCAGGTACCGGATTCGACATAGATTCGAAAGACAAAGCACAAACTAAAGGAGAATAAATGCCTACTATAAATCAATTGATGAAAAAGGGACGAAAGAGCGTTAAGAAAAAAGGAAAAAGCTTAGCTTTGCAAAAATCACCTCAAAAGAAAGGAGTCTGTGTTAACGTCCGAACTCTTACTCCCAAAAAACCTAATTCTGCCCTGAGAAAAGTAGCCAGGGTGAGATTATCCAATGGAAAAATGGTGACCGCATATATTCCTGGAGAAGGGCATAATCTGCAGGAACATTCCATTGTTCTGGTGAGAGGGGGAAGAGTTAAGGATCTGCCCGGGGTAAAATATCATATTATACGAGGGACCTTAGACACGGCTGGAGTAGAGGGAAGAAAGCAGAGTCGATCAAGATATGGGAGAAAGAGGTCGTAAAGGTACTTAAATGGCCAGAAGAAGAATAGCTAAGAAGAGGGATGTGCGTGGAGACCCGCTCCATAATAGTGAAGTATTAAGCAAGTTCATCAATACGATAATGAAGCAAGGGAAAAAGAGCACAGCCGAGGCTATTTGTTATGAGTGCTTCGATATTATACGGAAAAGGGAAAAGAGAAATCCTATGGAAGTTTTTCTTAAGGCCTTAGACAACGTTAAACCCGTTTTGGAGGTTCG
>JAUWXE010000075.1 GCA_030616535.1 Candidatus Aerophobota bacterium | reverse complement strand
TTGGGACAAGACTCCTCCTGCTCCTTCCCTTCCTCCTGATATAATCAAAAAGACCTCCCAAAGATACCTTGAGGCTTATGAGAGGATTACCGGAATAAAAATGGGGACGTGATTATTTTCTAGGAATTGACAAAAGGGCTGTCGAGTATATAATAACAAGTGTTCAGCTTTCAGCAATCAGCAACTTACAGCATGGGAATTTTAAAAAACTGATGATTAAATAATAAGGATTCTTTGATGCAGAGATCTCAGGTAGCTAGATTAGAGAAAGTCGAGCTTCGATATCAAGAACTGGGTAAACTTCTTTCCGATCCTAATGTTTTAGAAAATAGACAGCTTCTAGAAAAATACAGCAAGGAATATCGAGAACTAGAAGACACTGTTTTTCTCTGGCAAAAATATAGAAAGATTCAAAATGAGGTGAGGAAGCTAGAGGATATTCTGGGAGATAAAAAAGAGACCCCAGAGATTAAAGAATTAGCTGAAGAGGAAAAAAAGACTCTCAAGAGTGAGCTAGCAGAGATAGAGAAAGAACTTTCGTATCTTTTAAGACCTGATGATCCCTATTCTCACCGGAATGTAATTGTGGAGATTCGGGCTGGAGCAGGGGGAGAGGAGGCGGCTTTGTTTGCTGCTGATCTATACAAGATGTACACCCGCTTTGGAGAAAAACGTAGTTGGAGAATAGAGAACATAAATCACCGTCCTACAGGTAGAGGAGGCTTTAAGGAAGTGGTCTTTGCCATTGAAGGAAGAGATGTTTTTTCTACCTTGCGCTTTGAAAGTGGAGTGCATCGAGTACAGAGAGTGCCTGTTACAGAATCGAGTGGCAGAATTCATACCTCGACGGTAACGGTAGCTGTCCTTCCGGAGGCTGAGGAAGTAGAGGTTGAGATAAAGCCTGAAGATTTACGGATAGAGACCTTTCATTCTCGAGGAGCAGGAGGGCAGCATGTAAATGTTACCGATTCTGCAGTAAGGATTACTCATGAATCTACCGGGATTGTAGTCCAATGTCAGGATGAAAGATCCCAACATCAAAATAAAATTAAAGCCATGCGAGTTTTGCGGGCTGAGCTCCTTCAGAGAAAAGAAAGTAAGCAGCAAAGAGAGATCTCTAAGCAAAGAAAAAATCAGATTGGAAGGGGAGAAAGATCGGAGCGCATCAGGACTTACAACTTTCCGCAAGGAAGAGTTACCGATCACCGGATTCATCTAACTCTGCATAATTTGGAAGATATTTTAAATGGAGAGATGAATACCTTAATCGAATCTCTTCAAAGAGAAATGAGGGAGGAAAGGGTTGTAGTTGGCAAGGAACAAACTTGAGGTATGTCTTCAAAGGATAAAACAAGGAATTATTCCCTATTGGCTTTACGGCTTGACTCAGGAAGCTAAGGCCTATGGAGTAGCCCTCCTGAGCAAAGAGCTTAAGGTTCCTTTTTTATTAGTTTTTCCCAGTGAATCAGAGGCTGAGAATACCTACCAAGATTTGCTTACCTTGCTTCCCTCAGATGGAAAAATCTTCCTTTTTCCCTCTCAAGAGAAGGACCAAACTGGAAAACGTCTAAAGATTCTGCATCAATTGGGGAAAGAGGATAACATCCTGGTAGTATCCTCTTTAGATGCTCTCCGCCAAAAAGTACCACCCCTTTTTATTTTGGATGAAGATTGTTTTCTAGTGAAAAGAGGGGAAAAGATAAATCGAGATACACTTATAAAGTACTTAACTGAAGGAGGATACGAGTTTTCTCCTTTGGTACAGGAAAAAGGTGATTATTCCTTTCGGGGAGGAATCGTGGATTTTTACTCTCCTCTTTACCCTAAACCTATCAGAATCGAGCTTTTTGGAGACACTGTAGAATCCATTAGAGAGTTTAATCCCGAGACGCAGTCCTCGGTAAGGAAGAAAAGAGAAGTTGTTTTGTCTTCGAAAGATGAGCTAGCTTTGAGCAAGAAGACAAATGGAAGATTTTGTTCTTTACCGGAGGCTTTTCCTTCCTTTACTATAATCTTAGATGAACCAGGTGAGATTCAGGATCAGCTAAAGATGCGGGCAAATCCTGAGGATAAAGTACTCAAACCAATTTTGGAATCTCCTCATTTGTATCTTTCCACCTTGCCTCGGAAGACCTCCTGGATGAAGCCCCGGGAGAGTATGTCACTTTCCTGTAGCAGTTTACCTTCTTATCAGGGCCATTTTGACCTATTAGCTGCCGACATAAAATCATGGAGAAAAAGAAAATACAAAATAATTCTTCTAGCCCCCAATCGAGGTCAGGCTGAAAGATTGAAGGAGCTATTCGAAGAAAAAGATCTCGAAATACCGTTAAAAGAGAAGTTTTCCATTTATGAGGGTTTTCCACCTCTTCTCATTTCTCTGGGCGATCTGAGGAGAGGGTTTGTTTTCCATGAGATAAAACAGGTCCTTATAACCGATGAGGATATCTTTAAACGTTATAGAGAAAGGAGGCAGAGATGGGTTGGTGAAGAGGAGAAGAAAATTGAAAGATGGACCGAACTTCGAAAGGGCGATTATGTAGTACATATCGATCGTGGAATAGGTAAATTTAGCGGGATAAAAACCTTAAAGGTGCAAGGAAGAAAATGTGATTATTTTCAGGTGAATTATAAAGGATCTGATAGACTTTACATCCCCCTGGATCAGCTAGACCGATTGCACAAGTATATGGGAGATTCCGATCATCCACCTCCCATTTACAGTCTAGAAGGGGGACAATGGAGATTGACCAAGAGAAGAGCCAGAAGAGCTGCTCGAGACCTCGCTTCTTCTCTTCTTCGGCTTTATTCTATTCGAAAAGTGATACCGGGTCATCACTTCTCTCCCGATACTGACTGGCAACTTGAATTTGAGGCTTCTTTTCCCTATCAGGAGACCCCTGACCAGTTAAGAGCTACTCATGAGGTAAAACAGGATATGGAAAGTCCTAGCCCCATGGATAGGTTAGTTTGCGGAGACGCAGGATATGGAAAGACGGAGGTGGCTATGCGAGCAACCTTTAAAGTGGTAATGGACAACAAGCAGGTAGCTATGCTGGTTCCTACCACTATTTTAGCCGAGCAGCACTACCGAATTTTCAGAGAGAGAATGGCAGCTTATCCTATTCGGATCGAGATGCTATCCCGTTTTCAAGGTTTCAAAGAACAAAAAGATATCATAGCTGGCCTCAAGAATGGAGGGGTTGACATTGTCATAGGCACCCATAGGCTAATACAGAAAGACATAGACTTTAAGGATCTAGGTCTGGTCATCATTGATGAGGAACAACGATTTGGAGTAATCCAAAAGAAGAAGCTAAGAGAACTCAGAAGTTCCGTGGATGTCCTCACCCTCAGCGCTACCCCTATTCCTCGCTCTCTCTACATGTCGCTGATGGGAGTCAGACCGATAAGCACGATCTTTACCCCTCCCCGAGAGAGGTTGAATGTGGAAACGCAGGTGACAGAGTATAATGAAGAGCTGATAAGAAAGGCTATCATTGAGGAACTGGAGCGAAAAGGTCAGATTTTCTATCTTTACAATAGGATTGAGGGAATTTATAGAGTTGCCGAAAAGATAAAGATGCTGGTTCCCCAAAGTAAAGTTGCCGTAGCGCATGGAAGGATGCCTTCAAGACAGCTTGAAAAAGTTACCCGAGATTTTCTTGAACGAAGATATGATGTTTTAACCTGCACTACCATTATTGAATCGGGCATAGACATGCCCAATGTAAATACCTTGATTGTGGAAGGAGCCGAACAATTTGGTCTGGCTAATCTTTATCAATTGAGGGGGAGAGTTGGTAGAGGTAAGTTAAGAGGGTATGCTTATTTTCTCCTCACTCCAGCTAAGTTACTTACTCATGAAGTTCGCAAAAGACTGGAAGTCATTAACCAGTTTAAAGGACCCGGCTCTGGATTTCGCATAGCTATGCAGGATTTGGAGATAAGAGGAGCAGGAAATCTTCTGGGTAGAGAACAGCATGGTCACATAGCCGCAGTAGGATTTACTCTTTACTCTCAACTTCTCTCCGAGGAGATTAAAAGATTACGCGGAGAAAAGGTTAAGCCTTCTTTGCCTATAAGTTTAGATCTAAAAGTGGAAGCTCGGATTCCTTCCTCCTATGTGCCTTACCAAGAACAGAGATTTGAGCTTTATCGAAGAATAGGGGAAATAAGGAAAAGTGAGAAAATCCTTAAATTAAAAGAGGAGCTGCGGGATCGCTACGGACCTCTGCCGCCTGAGACGAAAAGTCTCATTAGTCTCCTGCGGATAAAACTTATAGCTCAACAGCTCGGGATTGTCTGTTTGAGAAGCAAAGGATCCAAAATCTGGACTACTTTCTCTCCTTTCACCCCCCTTAATCAAGATAGTCGAGAAAAGATTAAAAGAAAACTTTCACCTGAAGTTCAGCCCTTTCCTCTGGATGAGAGAAATTTAATTATCTCTAAAAAAGGTGAGGGAAAAGAACTTTTGGTATCTTTAGAGAAGATTTTACAACGGCTCAAAGATGTGCTATACTCCAAGTAAGGCATAGAGTAAAACAATGAGGGTTTTTTTCTTTTTGGCTATTTTTCTTATGGTAATAGGGGTTGAGTTTGCTTATGGGAGTGAGTTGATTGACGAAGTAGTAGTAGTGGTTAATGGAGAGATCATTACTCAAAGACAGTTAGACCAAGTAAAATTCGTAACCGGAGGAAATTTGAGAATGGAGGATATCATAGAGGATTTCATTCTTTGCCAGGAAGCTGAAAGAGAAGGAATGTCAGTAAGTTCCGAGACTATTGAAAAGGCTCTGGGTGAAATTAAAGCAGGTCTCTCTGATGCCGAATTTGAGCAAGCTTTAGCACAAGGTGGACTGACCGTACGCCAGTACAAGGAATGGCTAAGAAGGAGAATTTTGCAAGATAGGCTCATCTACCAAAAGGGAAAAGAGATTGATAAAAAAATAAGAATAAAAGATAGGGAAATAAGAGAGTTTTATTTAAGACTAAAGAGATATTTAAATGGGCAAGATATTTCAGAAACCGAGGTTTCCCAGTTTTATCGACGCCACGAAAAGAGTCTGACAAATGCAGGGAAGGTCCAAATAGCTCAAGTCATAGTTAAAAGCAAGGCTATAGCTGAGAGCGTCCTCCAACAATTGGAAAAAGGGGAAAGTTGGTCTGCTCTGGCTAGAAAGTTTTCTTTAGACAATAATGTCGGACAAGGAGGTGAATTAGGATGGATTAGCCTCAGGGAGATGAAGCCGAGTTTGAGAGCGGCACTTCTCTCTCTTAAGGAAGGAGAGGCAGTAAAGTTAAAAGAAGAGAAGGAGGATTTTTATCGCATTATCCAACTAAGAAAGAGAAAAGAGCTTGATTTTGTTAGCTGTGAGAAGGAGATAGAAAAGTATCTAAAGGAAGAAAGGAAAAAAGAAGTTTTGCAAGAATGGTTGAAGAAGCTGATTACAAAGGTGGAGATCAGGATCATCAAAAACGAGAAGGAGTTGTAAGTGGACAAGTTCGTAATCGAAGGAGGGTTTCCCCTGAAAGGGAAACTAAAGGTAAATGGAGCCAAGAACGCCGCTCTTCCACTCATGGCT
>JAUWXE010000115.1 GCA_030616535.1 Candidatus Aerophobota bacterium | reverse complement strand
TTGGGCCCCACATAGATAAAGGCCGCCTTTGTTTTTTCCTCCTTGATCGGGGAAGTCGCGTAACCAGGAATACTGGTTGCTATCAGGATAGCTACCATCGCCAAACCCGCTAAAAACAAATATTTTCGGGACATCCTTTTCACCTCCGATAATTTTTCTTTAATAGGGACAGCGCCCATTTATGTGCTCCTATCTTCAAGAAGTTTGTTCGAGTGTAATGTCTACGACACCACAGATATTACCTCAAATCATTCTTATCTTCAAAAACACTTTGCTAATAATTTCCACTCTAAGTATGATGATGATGATGAGAAAAACCTGTTGCTGCAGTTCTTGGCATTCCTGGCATGTCATAAGTCTACGTGCAGCGGATCAATCCATCAATAATAATGGTCGCTGTCCCTCTTTTTAAGTTTTTATAGATGGTAATGATGCACCGGTTTCATAACGAGAGATGTGGTGTGGCGGATGCGCTCGACTCGGCTTCGAGTCCAGCGGATATTAAAAACTGGCGGAGGGGCTGGGACTCGAACCCAGACGGGCATTACTGCCTTTCACCGGTTTTCAAGACCGGCTCCTTGCCAATTCGGACACCCCTCCTCATGGCTTCTCGATCCACTTTTCTCCCTGCATGTAGGAGTGCAAGACCTCCGGGATAAGAATACGGCCATCTCGATTTTGAAAATTCTCCAAAATGGCCACTACCGTTCTACCTATAGCTAGACCCGATCCATTGAGAGTGTGCAGGTAATGGGTGGATTTATTGGCTTTGGCTCTGAACTTTATGGAGGCTCTTCTGGCCTGGTAATCTTCGAAATTGGAGCAGGTAGATATCTCCAGAAATCTTTCCTGACTGGGAAGCCATACCTCAATATCGTAACCAAAAGCCGCGGCAAATCCGAGTTCCTGACCACATAATTTCACTACCCGATAAGGAAGCTCGAGTCTTTTTAATACCTCCTCAGCTTCCAAGGTTAATTTCTCCAGTTCCCCGTAAGAAGTCTCGGGAGTGGTGAATTTCACCAGTTCAACTTTGTTAAACTGATGCTGCCTGATTATTCCCTGGATCTTCTTGCCATAAGCGCCTGCCTCTCTCCTGAAGCAAGGAGTGTAAGCCACATATGACAGGGGAAGATCCTCCTCATCCAGAATCTCCTCCCGGTAGAGGTTAGTCACCGGGACCTCAGCCGTAGGAACAAGATAATAATCTTCCTTCTCACATCGATAAAGGTCATCGCGAAACTTGGGGAGCTGCCCTGTTCCTTGGGTGGCGGCATAATTGGTCATAAAGGGAGGTAGAATCTCCTCATACCCCCGGCTGATGTGAAGATCCAACATAAAATTAATAAGCGCCCTCTCGAGACGAGCGCCTAATCCCTTATAGAGGACAAATCCTCTTCCGGTCATCTTAGCTGCCCTTTTGAAATCAAGGATTCCTAAGGACTCGCCTATCTCCTCATGGTCACGGGGGCAAAAATCAAACTGAGGAGGTTCCCCCCAACGCCTCACCTCTGCATTAGCATCTCCCTCTGGAACATCAGGATGACAGCGGTTGGGAAGATTGAGGAGAAAATTTCTGGTCTCCTCATCATACTCTCTTTTTTTTTCTTCGAATTCTGCTATCTTGGCCGAGACCTTTTTCATCTCCTCGATTATCTCCTGAGGATTCCCCTTCTCTTGCCTTAATTTTCCTATTTTTTTGGAATACACATTTTGTTGGTGTCTTAATTCATCGAACTCTTGAATGAGCTGCCTCCTCTGACTATCCAGGGAGAGAAATCTATCCAGGTTAATCTGCATCCCTCTTTTTTTTAAACCCTCCTTCACCGCATCTAGATTATCCCTTACCCATTTAGCACTGAGCATCTTTCACCTTTGGTCGATTATTCCTCACCAAATTTGTCTTTAACTATTTTCACCAGAGCTTGAACAGCCTCGGCAGCATCTGGTCCTTCTGCTTTGACGTTGATCTTGCTACCCTTCTGGGCGGAAAGTAATAAAAGACTCATAGTACTCTTTCCATTAGCTTCCTGACCATCCTTTTCTATCCAGATATCTGATTTGAACTTGCTGGCGGTCTCCACCAACATGGAAGCTGGTCTAACGTGTAAACCTATTTTGTTAGTTATCTCAACCTCTTGTTGTACCACAAAAGTCCTCTTTTTTGCTAAAAATGATCCTCAAAGCATCTTTTAAGCCCGAAACAGACTCGCACTCTAGAAAAAGTTGAAAGGTTTTATGGTGGTCAAAAAATAAAAATCAGCACACGAAATCAGTAAAAGGCTCTTTTAAAGCTTAACTACCTTATGGAAGATAGTCTAGAGGATTTACCGGCTCCGGGATTTCAGTTTCTGTTTGGCGAACTTCAAAATGGAGGCAAGGGGTCTTCACAGTCCCCGTGATTCCTACTTTAGCGATGGAGTCTCCTTTCTTTACCTTGTCTCCGCTGTCTACCAACCAAGAGGATAGATGCGTATATACAGTAATCAGCTCTTCCTTTGCATGTTTAATCATCAATAAGTTTCCCAGGTCTTTATCATATCCGGCAAAATCAACTACTCCATCAGCAGGAGCAACAATGGTAGTTCCCTCGGGAGCAGCGATATCTATTCCCTTATTTCTTTTATCCCCAAAATAGCCGATTACCTCTCCCTCCACCGGCCAGAGGAAAGATAATTTTTCCTTTGCTGTATGTATGGGTTCTGGCTGGCTCAAAACTTTCTTTTCTGAAAAGAGATAATCAGGGATTTTTATGGGCTTGACCTCAGTAGCCTCAGGAATAAATAATTTTTGGCCTACCTTAATAGCACTGGAAGATAAACGATTAGCTTCTTTGATCTCCTCCTGAGAAACTCCATAGGTACGAGCAATTCTCCATAGGGTCTCGTAC
>JAUWXE010000008.1 GCA_030616535.1 Candidatus Aerophobota bacterium | reverse complement strand
TCACCTCCTCATTTCGGACAGTTTCGTAGATTTAACGTTTTAAATTGAATCACCTTAACAAATCTCTGGTTGATTTTCGTTCTATAAAAGTAGGAACAATTTCCTCATGGGTGGGAGGCTCAGTAACCGATGCAGAGCTTAGCCTTCTCAACAGAATCTCAGCTGCTTTTTTACCTATTTCATAGTTGGGTACGTGCATAGTAGTGAGCTTAGGTAGGGCCAGCGATGCGTAGGTATCATCAAACGCTATTATGGAGATATCCTCAGGGATTTTCAGCGCTCTTTCTAAAGTTGCTTCCATTGCCCCAATGGCCAGCAGATCGCTATGAGCAAAGATAGCAGTAAAACTTAAATTAGATTTATATAATTCTTGGGTGGTGAGGAAAGCGTCGCCTGGAGAAAAATTATCTGTTTGAACTATTAACCCTTTTTCCTGTGCTAATTCATTCTCTACTAAAGCTTTTCTATAGCCCTCCTCTCGCAGACGGCTGGTTGTACTATTTTTTACTCCCAGGGAAACAATGCGTTTATGTCCCCATTCAATTAAATTGCAAGTAGCCTCATAAGCTCCCTTTTTATCATCTATAAGAATAGAATCAACATTATCCAGGTTACGAGGAGAATGAACAATAACCAAGGGAATATTTAGGTTTTGTATCAAAGATATTGCTTCTTTTACTTTTGGGTTGTGCCAAGCACTCAGTATTATTCCACTAACTCGGCTTTCTACAATAGTTGTCAAATGACGAAATAACTTCTTATCAGAAAAATCGGTATTATATAAAGAAACATCATAAGAAGCCTTTTCCATGGTATCCTGTACTCCTCGAGCTAGCCGGGCGAAAATAGGATTATTAATATCAGGAATAATGTAAGCAACAATGAGACTCTTTTGTGTTTTTAATCCTCGAGCTATTCGGTTGGGGTAATAGTTCAGCTTATCTATAACTTTCAATACTTTCCCTACTAATTCATCGCTCACAAAACGGCTTTTATTAATTACCGCAGATACTGTAGCTACAGATACCCCAGCAGATTGGGCCACATCTTTAATAGTGGGACGAGGTTTCCTTTTCATATGCTACTCCCAATATGTAAACAGTTACCTAAACGATTAGCTAAACGTTTACATAATTATAATATAAAAAATTGTTTTGTCAACCCCCTATTCTGTAACAGCCTCCTATTGCGGAAAAGCTTAGATGCCGCTTTTTGTAAAAGCTAATAGGTCCGCTTTTGGTTCTCCAAGAACTACATGATTGAAAACTTCAAGAAGGTAAACCATCCACACTTACAGGACCTTCAAGCTTTAACGTAACAATCATTTGACACCCTGGTGGGGTTGGATTATATTGAAGTATAAATTTCAAAGTTGAGCTCATCTAGACAGAGGTGGTAGAAGTTAAATGTCAAAGTCGATCTCACAAACCTAAAGGGGGAAAGCCAATGTTTCAACTAAAGAATTGGCGGGCAGAAAAATTCAAAATTTGCTTGCTAGGATTACTTTCTTTCGTGTTAGTCTTGGTTGCCTTCAAGGTGCTGGTGAAGCATCCTCAGGGTCAAGATACCTCATTAAATCCGGCTGATAGAGAGATGAAGTCCAGCACACTCAGCCGAGACGACAGATACCTGAAATCCGCCAATGATAGAGAACGCTCCTTGCCGGAAAAGGAAAAAGCAGAACAGAAAGATACAGAGAGCGATTCAAATCAAAGCCCAAATGAAGTTCAGAAAAAAAATCTACTTAAGGTCGAGACCTACGAGGTAAAGCCGGGCGCTACCCTTTGGGGCATAGCTAGAGAGCATGGTCTACACCTTAGTACCGTGGTCCATGCTAATAATCTCTGTCCCTCAGAACCCATCTATCCCGGTCAGAAATTAAAGATCTACAATATGGATGGCTTTATCTACCAGGTTCGGCGCGGCCAAACTCTGAGCCACATTGCCAGAACCTATGATGTCTCTTTATACGAAATTATTCAGATTAACCAGATTGAAAATCCTCACCTTATCCCAGTAGGACAAAAGATCTTTGTCCCAGCTATTAAACCACTTTACACCTTTATCTGGCCGGCTCGGGGACGGATCAGTTCAGGTTTTGGCTGGAGGCGTAATCCTTTCACCAAAAAGGGAAGGGAATATCATCGGGGGATTGATATAGCTGTGAATACAGGAACCCCGATAAGAGCCTCTAACAGTGGTCGGGTGGTAGTGGCCTATGGGGGTAAGGGATGGAACAAGGGGTATGGGAAATTAGTGGTTATTAGAGGAGGTGATAATACTTATACCTATTATGCTCATCTTTCCCGGGTGCTGGTAAGGAGAGGACAATATATTCGTCAGGGTCAAAAGATAGGCTTGAGCGGCAATACTGGTCGGTCTACCGGGCCTCATCTCTTTTTTGCTGTAGTTAAGGACGGTAAAGCACGAAATCCTTTAAAATACCTATCACCGAAATTTAGCAGTCGAAGAAACCGGTAATTGACCTCTTTAAAGTATCTTGTAAATCTTAGTCAAGTCCAGAGGCTTTTAGTAATTCAGGAACGTATCTTTCCCATCCCAAAGGCATAATATGAACGCCCTGGCAAAGGTCCTTCATATCCCTAATTAGCTCAGCACCAATTTGAATACCCACTTTAGCTCTTTCCCCTTTTTTTGCCTCTGCCATCATTTTAATATACTTTTCTGGGACAGAAACTCCGGCAACTTTTTCATTCATATATCTGGCCATTCCTGATGATTTTAGAATAACTATCCCCCCCAAGATGGGAACACCAAATTGCTCTGCTTTTTTCATAAATTCTTCAAATTTTTTCAGATCGTAAACAGCCTGGGTCTGAAAAAACCTTGCCCCTACTTCAATCTTTTTCTCCATCTTAACTAACTGAGGCTCCAAGGGATCTGCTCCAGGATTTACCACTGCTCCAAGACAAAAATCTGGTTTTCCATCCAGATCGTTTCCTTTCATATCCTTTCCTTCTATTAGACCAGAGGTAACTTTTAAAAGACTCACCGAATCCAGGTCAAAAACTGGTTTTGCCTCTGGATGATCTCCTAAAACTGGATGATCTCCAGTTAAAATTAAAACATTTCTTATCCCTAAAACATAGGCACTTAACAGGTCTGATTGAAGAGCAAGTCTATTTCTATCTCTACAGATTATCTGAAAAATTGGCTCCAAACCCCTTTTAGCTAAAAGATGACATACTGCTAAGGAACCAAGCCTCATCACTGAACTTTGCAGGTCAGTAACATTAAATCCATCCACTTTCTCCTTCAAGAGTTCTGCTTCATCCAAACTCTTATCAATATTTATCCCCTTAGGAGGACCTACCTCAGAGGTAATAAGAAATTTTCCACTTTTTAGCTTTTCAGAAAAGTTCATCTTTCAATTTCCTCCCGTGATAGAGATTCTGTAATTATCTTAGAGTGATCTCTTGGTGATAGAATTTTCTTTAATATATCTAACTTCCCTATTTTTTCCAACTTCTTATAAATTAAAATCCAGGCACAATCAGCCTCTGGATCTACCTCACATTTTCCATTCTTTGCTCCTCCACAGGCACCATCTAAAAGAGATTTGGGGCAGTTTGTAATGGGACAGATTCCTCCAGTATAGTTAAGGTAACATTCCCCGCATTGATTACAGTTAAACTCCTGACTGGTCAGTCCCTGAAATCCATTTAAATAAAGAGTATCACAACCTGTATAGACAACTCTATCTTCCAATAGCGAGGAAACAACTTGAACTCCCACTCCACATGAAAAAACAAGAATCACATTCGCCCTTTCTATTTGCTTAGAATATCCTTTAACATATTCCCCAACAAATTCCCTATTGCATAGATAATCAAGCAAGGCCTTTCCCACAATTTCCTCCCTTAAATTATTTATAAACCTTTCTACATCTTCCCTGGGAAAATAAACTTCCTGACAGCCAAGACATACAAAGATAAAAAGTTTTTTTCCTGAAATTTTTGGCAGTATCTCTTCTTCAGGCTTTATTTGAACTGCAAGCATACTCTTTCTCCTTTTTGATAAAACTTAAAAGGGAAATCTTTGAAGAACAGATGGATTCACAGCATCCACATTCTATGCAACTCTCCACATTGTAGCTAATTGCCTTTTCCAGATCACCTTTTTTCCCATAAAAACCATAGTAAAGAGGATAAAGTTGCACAGGGCAGACTTCTACACAACGACCACACTTTATACAGTCTCTCTCCTCAGAAACCTTTACCAGTGATTTTCTTAAGATAATAAGACCAGTTGTTCCTTTTATAACAGATGAATCTAAACTTTCCTGAGAAATCCCCATCATTGGACCGCCCATTTTTAACTCGTATTCTTCTAAGAACCTTTCACCTCCTCCTTTATTAAGACAACACTCAATAATATCTTTAAATGGTGTTCCTATCTTAATCCAGTAATTTCCTGACCTGGTCAAGTTTTCCCCGGATACCGTTATAACCCTTTGAAGTAAAGGAACTCCTTTTACCACTGCCTGATAAATAGCAAAAATTGTACCTGCGTTTAAAACCACCACCCCCACATCTAATGGAAGCCCTCTTTCAGGAACCTCTCTGCCCAAGATTCTTTTAATTAGTGTCTTTTCCGCACCTTGAGGATACTTGGTTTTTAAGCTAACTATCTCCACTAAGGAGGATTTATCTAAAAAATTACTTAAAGATTTTATAGCCTCAGGTTTATTATCCTCAACTCCTACAAGAACCTCCTTGACTCCTAAAATTTTTTGAACTATCCTTATTCCTACAAAAATCTCTTTTGGATACTCAATCATCATCCTGTTATCGCTATTTAAATAAGGCTCGCATTCACATCCGTTTACAATTAAAGTATCTATCCTTTTGGGAGGCGAAAGCTTTACATGAGTGGGAAACATTGCTCCACCAAGACCAACAATTCCCTTTTCCCTTATTATTTTTAATAGATCCTCTTTTGATAGGTTCTCAAAATCGTTGTAAGGTTGAATTGAAGGATCAAACTTATTTTCTCCATCATTTTCTATTACTATGGCTAAGTCTTTTCTTCCAGATACCGGATGAACTCTTGTCTCTATAGAAATAACCTTTCCGCTTATGCTTGAGTGAATAGGGGAGGAAATAAAACCATCAGCCTCTCCAATCTTCTGCCCAACTTTTACCTTATCACCCGATTTAACTAAAGGTTTAGCTCTTTCACCGGTGTGTTGAGAAAGAAAGATAACCGCTGTTTTTGGTTCTGGGAAATTCTCTATTTTTTTGTCCTTAGTTTCCTCTTTTTTCTCCAAGGGATACAAGCCTCCATAAAATCCCTCACCTCTAAGAGTTTGATTTTGTAAGGATAAATCACTTTTAAGCTCTAAAGATGGCTTAGAGTAGTCTCTTATTTGAACAGATTCCAAGGTAAGCTTTTTCCCCTGTTTTTTAAATCGCTCGTAAATCTTTACCCAGGCACAGTCAAGCTCTGGATTTACCTCACACTTTCCATTCTTTGCTCCTCCACAGGGACCATTTGAAAGAGATTTGGGGCAGTCTGTTATAGGACAGATCCCTCCAGTTAAATTTAAATAACACTGGTTGCAACCGGCACATTTTTCTTTTTCCAAGGAAATACCGTGATAGCCAACCTCGCTTGTAGAATTTCCACTCTGGGGAACCGAATCAGCCAAAGTGTAAACAGGTTTTCTCTCTAAAAGCTTGGCCACAAACTGGACTCCCAGACCGCAGGAAATTACTCCTACACTATCACAATTAGAAAGATCTGAACTTAAAATCTTCTTTTTAGACAAAAAATTGTTACATAAAAAATCAATTTTTGTATAACCGGCAATTTTTTTATACTCTTTCCCCAAAATCTTCAAAAGCTGTGTATATTCCTCTTCATTTTCCTCTTCAAACTTTTGGTAGCATTTGCCGCAGGAAAGGATATGTATCCTGTTTACCCCTTTAAAAATTTCCCGGACCTCTCCATTGGGTTTTAATCTGAACTTAGTGTAATCAATTAAACTCATTTCTGCCATTTAGCAACCTCACCGTTCAATTCACTTCTAAGATGGGCCTTGTAAGATGAGTCTTGAGCAAGTTTCTGTTTTTATTCATTATAACAAGCGCGAAATGGATGTCAATTTTAGAATTGACTATTCTTCTGAAGTTAATATATTGACAGGGGTTGAAGATTTTATTTTCTCTGGTAAGTGACTTGGATTACCGCTATGTTAATCTTATTCCTCTTCACAGTGATAGTGATCTCCCTATCCGGGGTGATGATGCCTGGCCCGGTGTTTGCGGTAACCGTAACCAAAAGCTATAAATCGGGGGCGGCTGGCTCATTAGTGGCTGTAGGACACGGAATAATAGAATTTCCTTTGATGCTCGTGATATACCTTGGTCTTTCCAATTTTTTCAAATTGGCCCCGGTTCAGATCTTCGTAGGCATAGCCGGTGGACTGATGCTAATTTACCTGGGAGTTGACATGATCAGATTTCGGGTAGATATCAAGCAAAAAAGGGAAGATCCTTCCTATAGTTCAATAGTAGGGGGACTCGTTACTACGACGGCCAATCCCTATTTCTTTTTATGGTGGGCAACCATCGGGTCGGCGCTTATCCTTAAGTCTACTATATTTGGAACAATAGGATTTATTTTGATGGCGACAGTCCACTGGTTCTGCGATTTTGGGTGGTATTCTTTGGTATCTATGGCTATTCACAAGACTCATCATCTGTGGAGTAAGACAATTCACAGAGTCATTTTTACTATCTGTGGTTTGATGCTTTTTGGCTTTGGCCTCTGGTTCATAGGGTCAACCATCGTTAGGTAAAGATGTCCCGAGATATTTCTTGAATTTTCATCAGAATTTAGTAAAATTTAATTTGATTAATTAAGGAGAGAAAAAGAGTATGCCTGCAAATCTTCCACCTCAATATTATGAGGCTGAGAAAAGATACCGTGATGCCCGAACCAACGAAGAAAAACTAGCTATCCTTAAAGAAATGTGGGCTATAATGCCCAAACACAAGGGTACCGATAGACTCCAGGGAGACCTAAAAGCTAAAATTTCCGAGCTCAAGAAGGAAATGCAAAAACCTCGCACAGCCCATAGAAGAACCTACAGTCGCCATGTACCTAGACAGGGTGCCGCCCAGGTAGTACTCATTGGATCCCCAAATGTGGGTAAATCTCAAATCCTATCTCGTCTCACTAAGGCTAATCCTCAAGTTGGTGCTTATCCTTTCACCACTCAGGAGCCTCAAGTGGGAATGATAGAATTTGAAGACATCAAAATTCAACTGATAGATACACCTCCTATTACGGGTGATTTTATCCAACCCTGGCTGCCACCCATCATTCGCAGTGCCGATCTTGTCTTATTGGTGGTGGATCTCGGAACCAATGAGCTGCTGGAGGAGATAGATGGGGTCATGGAAAGATTAGAAGAATCCAGAATCAAGCTGGTATCTAAGGAGCCCGAGGAAGTGGGACTTTTTGGCGATGCTTATAAGAAAACTATAATCCTGGGAAATAAAAGCGATCTTGAGGAAGCCGAAGGGTATCTGGAGGCATTGAAAGATCTATACGCTGACAAATTTCCCATTATTTCTATATCTAGCGAGGGTTCCGGTGATTGGGTTAAACTGAAAAAAGAAATTTACCAGGCCTTAAATATCATTCGAGTATACACTAAAGAGCCTGGAAAGCCAGCCGATCTTAAAGATCCTATTGTTCTTAAAAAGGGAAGTATAGTCTTCGATGCCGCTAAAGCCATTCACAAGGATTTCGCTCATAATCTTAGATATGTTCGTATGTGGGGCTCGAGCAAATTTGAGGGTCAACAAGTCGATCGTGATCATCCCTTACAAGACGGTGATATCGTAGAGTTCCATGTGTAAGATAGCCAGGCAAGCCAATCTTTCTCTCTCGTTTCCCCTCTTCCTCTGCCAAAATCCGTAACCCTCCCGCTTCTCTAAATCCTTGACAAGTCACCTACCACAGGTATATTAAACCATTAATAGTCAAGTCGGCTCTGCCACACTAGTGAAAAACGGAAGGAAAAGTAAATGGATTTTGATCTAAGCGATGATCAGAAGATGATTCTGGAGTTGGTGGAGGAGGTTAGCCAGGCTGAGTTTGCTCCTCGTGCTGATGAGATATCTAAAAAAGGAGAGTTTCCCAGCAAAAACATAAAGAAATTGGCCGAGCTAGATCTATTCGGGGTTACCCTTCCCAGGGAATACGGTGGACTGGGAATGGATTACCTCACCTGGGCTCTGATCTCAGAGAAGATTTCTAAGGCCTGCGCCACTACTGGCTTAATTTTCGGAGCTAACCTGCTCTGTACCTATCCTCTCATGGTATTTGGTACGGAGGATCAAAAGAGGAAATTTCTTCCCCCCCTGGCTAGGGGAGAGGCTCTGGGTGCTTTTGCTTTGACAGAGCCAGAGGCAGGTTCAGATGTGGGAAACGTCCAGACCACTGCCAAAAAAGAAGGGGATCATTATACTCTCAATGGCAGTAAGATTTTTATTACTAACGGGGAAGTGGCTCATACATATATTGTAATTGCCACTGTGGATCGGAGTCTGGGGCCGCGGGGGCTGACTGCTTTCATCTTGGAAAAAGGAATGGCTGGTTTTAGCTTCGGACAGCACTTTGAAAAGATGGGACTGGACGCTTTGCCCAACGTGGAGTTGATTTTCCGTGATTGCAGAGTTCCCAAGGAGAACCTTTTGTCCAAAGAGAAAAGGGGCTTCCGGGTAGCAATGCAGACCTTCGCTGCCGGAAGAATTGGAGTGGGGATTGGAGCTTTAGGAGTGGCAGAGGCTGCCTTTGAGGAAGCTAAAGAATATTCTAAGCAGAGGGTGCAGTTTGGAAGATCCATCTCCCGTTTTCAGGCTATTCAGCATACTTTAGCTGATATGGCTACCGAGATAGAGGCAGCTAAGTACCTTCTTTATCGAGCTGCCTGGCTTCTTGATCAAGAAAAACCTTTTGAAAAAATTGCTTCTATGGGCAAACTATACGCCTCGGAGGTAGCTATGAAGGTAACTACCAAAGCAGTTCAGATTCTGGGAGGTTATGGTTACACTAAGGATTATCCGGTTGAGCGCTACATGCGGGAGGCCAAACTTTTTGAGATCATTGAGGGAACCTCAGAGATCCAAAGGGGTATAATCGCCAATAAAATTCTTAAGGAATGAAGTATGAACACTATTGTTTGTATTAAGCAGGTTCCTGATACGGAAGAGTTGCAAAAAGTAAAGATTGATCCCCAGACTAATACTCTCATTAGGGAAGGTGTCCCTGGCATTATAAATCCATTCGACGAAAATGCCATTGAGGAGGCCTTGAGATTGAAGGAGAAAAAAGGGGGCAATGTTACCGTTCTTTCTATGGGCCCTTCACAGGCAGAAGAATCTCTAAGGAAAGCTCTGGCTATGGGGGTAGACGGAGCGGTGCTTTTGTCAGATAGATTATTTGCTGGCTCTGATACTCTGGCTACTTCTTATACTCTGGCTATGGCCATTAAAAGAATAGGGCCATTTGACTTGATACTTCTGGGTAAACAGGCCATTGATGGAGATACTGCCCAGGTTGGACCGGGACTGGCTGAGTGGCTCAATTTACCTCAGGTAACTTATGCTCGAAAGATAGAGGTTAATGAAAATAAAATTAGAGTAGAGCGCGTTTTAGAAGATGCATTTGAAGTGGTTGAGTCGCCGCTTCCTGCTCTCGTTACCGTAACTAAAGATATAAATGAACCTCGCTACCCTTCTCTGAGAGGACTTCTCAGAGCCAAGGCCGAAAAGATACCCATCTGGGCCGCTGAAGATTTACCTTTAGATAAGAGGAAAATTGGATTAGAAGGGTCTCCCACACAAGTAGTTAAAATTTTTATTCCCAAGCCTCCGAAGAGAGGTGAGATTCTTTCGGGAGAAATTTCTCAAGTGGTGGATAAGTTAATTTTGGAAATAGAGAAAAGAAGAACAATTTGATGAGAAAGATCAAGATAATAATTGAAAAATGTACTGGCTGTGAGAAATGTTTACCCAGTTGTCCTTTCTCCGCTATCAGGATCGAGAATAAAAAGGTGAGGATACTGGATAATTGCAATCTCTGTGGAGCCTGCATAGATGCCTGTCCCTTCCGGGCTATCGTACTGGAGAAAGAAAAGATAAGGGTTGATCTATCTTCCTACCGGGGAGTATGGATATTTGCCGAACAACGCAAGGGTGAGATTATGCCGGTAACTTATGAGCTTCTGGGAGTGGGGAGGACTCTGGCTAATGATCTGGGGGCGGAACTTTCTGTTTTTCTTTTAGGCAGCCACATGAAAGGAAAAGCAGAAGAGTTTTTGAATTATGATTTAGAGAAAATCTATTTGATAGAGGATCCTCTTCTTAACTCTTATCGGACTGATCTTTACACTCAGGCCATAGTTGATTCAGTGAACCTCAAAAGACCGGAAGTCATTTTGATGGGAGCTACTAGTCTCGGTCGGGATCTTGCACCACGGGTGGCAACTCGCCTCCAAACTGGCTTAACTGCTGATTGTACAGGGCTTGAGATAGATAAAAAAGAGAGGAACTTAATTCAAACCCGGCCTGCTCTGGGAGGAAACATTATGGCCAGGATTATTTCGCCTCGTCATCGTCCCCAGATAGCTACAGTTAGACCCAAAGTGATGAGGAGAGCCAGACCTGGCCATAGCAAAAAGGGAGAGATTATAGAGATTAATCCCACTTTCAGCCAAAACAATGAGGCAGTAAAAATTATCACTCTTATCAGGGAGGAAAAGGAAACAGTTGATTTACAAGAAGCAGAGATCATTGTCTCCGGTGGTCGGGGACTGGGTAAACCAGAGAATTTTTCCCTTATCAGAAAATTAGCCGATCTTTTGGGAGGGGCTGTGGGGGCCTCCCGGGCGGTAGTAGATGCTGGCTGGATTCAGCCCTATCATCAGGTAGGACAGACGGGAAAAACTGTTCAACCTAAACTCTATATAGCCTGTGGGATTTCTGGGGCTATTCAGCATCAGGTGGGAATGAGAACCTCAGAGGTAATTGTTGCTATCAACAAAGACCCTGAGGCTCCTATTTTCAACATTGCTACCTACGGCATCGTCGAGGATCTTCATAAATTTCTGCCAATATTAATAGAGAAGCTGGAAAAAAAAGGAAAGTCCTGAGGCACTCTAAGAAAATGGCTTTTATTGCTGATTTCCATATTCATTCTAAATACAGTCGAGCCACGTCAAAGGATATGGATATTCCCTATCTTGATGAGATGGCTGAGCTAAAGGGAATTGACCTGGTGGGAACAGGCGATTTTACTCATCCGGTCTGGTTAGACAGTTTAAAAAGGACTCTTTCTCCTGAAGAAGATGGGCTTTACCGATTCAGAAATACTTTGTTTATTTTAACTACAGAAGTAAACAATATCTTTTATTCTCATGGGATCACCCGCAAAATTCATAATTTGATTTTTGCGCCCGGCTTCGAGGCAGTGGAAAAAATAAATAAAAAACTGGCCAGGTTTGGGGATTTATACTCCGATGGACGTCCTACCTTAAAAATGGAAGCAAAGGATTTAGTGGAGACTGTTCTGGCCTCTCATGAGGATGCTTTCGTTGTCCCTGCTCATATCTGGACTCCTTGGTTTTCTTTATTTGGGGCTAATTATGGATTTGATTCTATTGAGGAATGTTTTGGAGAATATACAAAGTATATCTATGCTCTGGAAACAGGCCTGAGTAGTGATCCCCAGATGAACTGGCGAGTTTCCAGCCTGGATAGATTCACTCTTGTCTCCAATTCTGATGCTCATTCTCCGTCGAGATTAGGAAGAGAAGCCAATGTCTTTTCTCACAGGACAGGCTACAAGGATGTCAAAAAAATCTTAAGGGAAAAAAATAAGGAAAAATTTCTCTACACTATTGAGTTTTTCCCACAGGAAGGAAAATATCATTATGACGGTCATCGTCGGTGTGGCCTTTGTTTTTCTCCCAGAGAGAGTCGAAAACATAAAAATCTGTGTCCTAAATGCGGTCAACCGCTAACCATAGGAGTAATGCATCGAGTGGAGAACCTAGCAGATAGGGATAAAGACTTCAATGGGGCTGGAGATAACATTCCTTTTAAACATCTCATCCCTCTATCAGAGATCATCGCTGAAGCTCTAGGCCAGGGCGTTGATACCAAAGCCGTAGAGGATCGATATAGGGGAATTACTCAGCGGCTGGGGGGTGAGTTTAAAGTATTGTTGGAGGTGTCAGAGACCGAACTCTCTCAATCAACATCTTCCAGGATCGTAGAAGGTATAATGCGGGTAAGAAAGGGAAGGGTAAAGATAAGATGTGGTTATGACGGGGTTTACGGTCAGGTGAGAGTATTTGACGAGGAGGAAAAAAAGGGAGAAAAACAGCTCGATCTTTTCTAATGATTCGATTTCTTGACATTCCTCTTTAGTTACGTATTATGAAGGGTTAAAGAAGTCTTTAAACTGTCAATCAAGAGGGAGGTGCTTTATTTTCTGCCAATTTTTTTAGTTTCATCAAAAGGGGTAATGAATGAGACTCTCTCAATATTTGTTTTCTACCTCTAAGGAGTCCTCCAAGGAGGCGGAGTATTCGAGCCATAAATTGATGCTTAGAGCAGGTTTGATAAAGAAATTTGCCGCTGGCATATATTCCTATCTTCCTTTAGGATACAGAGTTTTGGCTAAAATTAGCTCTGTTATTGAGGATGAAATGGATCACATTGGAGCACAACGGTTGCTCCTTCCTTTTCTTCAACCAGCCCATCTGTGGAAAAAGAGCGGAAGGTGGAGAAATTACGGAAAAGAGCTTGTTCGCTTTCAGGATAGAAAAGGCGCAGATTTTGCTTTAGGACCCACCCATGAGGAGATAATAACTCAGTTGGTGAAAGAAGAGATAAGTTCTTATAAAAGACTTCCTTTAACACTTTATCAGATTCAGACGAAATTTAGAGATGAGCTAAGGCCACGGGGTGGAGTCATTCGAGCAAGGGAGTTCTTGATGAAGGATGCCTATAGCTTCTGTCGAAATAAAGAAGAATTAATCTCAGTTTACCAGAAGATGAAAGGAGTCTACGAAAGAATTTTTTCTCGCTGTGGATTGAATTACAAAGTGGTAGAGGCTGATACCGGTCCTATAGGAGGTAAAGTCTCCGAGGAGTTCATTGCTCTGGCTAGCTCGGGTGAAGATAAAATTGTGGTGTGCAAGCACTGTGGGTACACGGCAAAACTTGAAAAAGCTGAATATGAGCCACTAGAGGAAGCTCAAAATGAACTCAAAGCTATGAAGGAAGTCTCCACGCCCAATGCCAGGACCGTCCAAGAAGTAAGTCAATTTCTTCATTGTAGACCCAGGGACATTTTAAAGACCATTTTTTATCAGACCGAGAAAGGTTTGATAGCTGTCTTAATTAGAGGTGATCACCAGATAAATGAGGCAAAGCTAAAAACTCTCTTAAAGGTAAAAAAGCTTGAAATAGCCGGGAACAATTTGATCAAAGAGGAAATTGGAGTAGAACCAGGATTTACTGGACCAGTCGGACTTGACAAATACCGACTAATTGCAGACAATACAGTAATGAGAAGCCAGAATTTAGTTGCGGGAGCTAACCGCAAGGACACGCATTTGTTAAACGTCAATGCCGGCAGGGATTTTCAGCCGACCATAATTGGAGACATAGGGTTTCCTCTCTCCGGGGATATGTGTCCGTTCTGTAAGAGTCGGATGGAGGTAAGGAGGGGAATTGAGATAGGTCATCTTTTCCAACTGGGAGAAGTCTACAGTCGGTCTCTTAAAGCTACCTTTTTAAATGAAAAGGGAGAGGAAGATTATTTTGTTATGGGTTGCTATGGAATTGGGGTAAGCAGGCTTCTTGCCGCCATAATAGAACAAAACCATGATTCACAGGGTGTCATTTGGCCCCCAGAGATTACCCCCTTTCAAGCCATAGTAATACCAACCTCGGAGAAAACACTTAAGGTAGCGGAGGATATTTATCAGGATCTAAAAGATCATGGAGTAGAAACATTATGGGATGATCGGGACTTAAGCGCTGGAGTAAAATTTAATGATGCAGATCTTGTTGGTATTCCCTTTAAAGTCATTGTGGGTGACACCTTTTTAAAAGAAGATAGGATCGAAATTAAAACCCGTCGAGAGGCAAAGATTGAGAAAGTCAGAAAAAATATGATTTCCCAGCGAATGAAAGAGTTGACCCAAGATGCAAAGTAGTGAATTCTTCTTTCTTTTAGAACGTGTAGGAAGAGAAAAGGGTCTTTCGTCCGAGATCCTTTTAGAGGGTGTTAAAGAGGCTTTAACCTCGGCTTATAAGAAAAAATATAATCAATCACCTCGAAACTTGAGAGTGATTCTGGACGAGGGAAAAGGAAAAGTTCAGGTTCTGGTAGACAAAGAGGTAGTAGAAAAGGTGACCAATTCTGGAATAGAAATTTCTCTGGAAGAAGCTCAGAAAATCAGTGACACGGCGAAATTGGGAGACCAGGTGGAAATAGAGGTTAATCCTTTCCATTTTAGTAGAATTGCTGCCAGTACCGGCAAGTACGTAATGATGCAGCAGATCGTGGAGATGGAGAAAGATATCATCTATGAAGAATTTAAGAAGCGGGAAGGAGAAATAATTAGCGGGACCGTGAGGTATAGAGCTGATCGCTTTATTCTCATTGATCTGGGTAAGACGGAAGGGATTCTCCCTGAAAGAGAACAGTTGCTAAACGGAGAATACCGACAGGGCGAGCGGGTTAGGGCCTATATCCTGAGGGTCACCCGTGAGCCTAAAGGCCCTCGTATTATTCTTTCTCAGACCCACCCCAATTTTCTGAGGGGACTTTTCGAGTTGGAAGTGCCAGAAGTAGAGGAGGGAATCGTTAAAATTAGACAGATAAGGCGAGATGCGGGAAGAAGAGCTAAGGTGGTTGTAGAGTCGGGGGACAAGAAGGTGGACGCAGTGGGAGCCTGCGTAGGCTTGCGAGGTTCTCGGATTAAGGCTATCCTGCGAGAACTAGAGGGAGAGAGGGTTGATATAATAAGGTACAGTGAGGATCTCTCTGTTTTTATAAAGAATTCTCTTAAACCAGCGGAAGTTAAGCAAGTTAAGCTTGACGAGGCCAATAAGGAAGCAAAGGTTATCGTTGCTGACGATCAACTTTCCCTGGCCATCGGGAGCCATGGAGAAAATGTGAAACTAGCAGCTAAATTAACAGGATGGCAAATTGACATTCGGTCTGTGGGCCAGATAGAGGAAGAATCAGCCCTTCTGAAAGAACTTGCTGGTGTAGGTGAGAAGATCTTGATCTCCTTAAAACAGGCTGGTTTTCTAACCCACAAAGATATTATTAGAGGGGGAATTGAGGGATTATGCAGGGTCTCAGGAATCGGACCTAAGCTAGCCGAGAAAATTTTTAACAAAGCTAAGGAAATTAGCCAATAGATCTTAAGGGTCAAAGAAAATGATGCGGGTTTATCAATTAGCTAGAAGGTTAAATTTATCTACCGGTAATCTTTTAAAGTTACTTACTAGTTTAGGGATCGAAGCTAAAAGCAGCTTGAGCGGTCTATCCCCGAAGGAGGTTAGACAGCTAGAGAAATCGATATTAAAGAAGAGAAAACCCTCCCCCAAAGCAAAAAAACTTCTTCTCCGGACTCCCATAGTGACGCTGTTGGGCCATGTAGATCACGGCAAGACCACTCTTCTGGATGCTGTACGCCAGACATCTGTAGCCAAGGAGGAGGTAGGTGGGATCACTCAAAAAATCGGAGCTTCAGAGGTAGAGTTTCAAGGGGAAAAAATAGTTTTTATTGACACTCCTGGCCATGAGGCATTTACAGCTATGCGGGCGCATGGAGCTCAGGTCACTGATATCGCGGTTCTGGTAATCGCTGCCGATGATGGGGTTATGCCTCAAACAGTAGAAGCAATCGATCATGCTCGAGCAGCTAAGGTTCCTATTGTAGTTGCTATAAATAAGATAGATAAGAGTGAGGCCAACCCGGACCGGGTCAAAAGACAACTCAATAAATATGATCTAACTCCCGAAGAATGGGGAGGAAAGACCATTTGTGTGGAGGTCTCCGCTTTAACCAAACAGGGATTAGATGAACTGTTAGAGATGATCCTTTTGGAAGCAGAAATGCTCGAGCTAGCCTCAGATTCTGACGGAGATTTCAGGGCGGTAGTAATTGAGGGGGAAATGGATCGCCAGAAAGGTCCGTGCTCTACCCTATTGATTCAGAACGGCACTCTAAAAATAGGAGACATTCTGGTAGGGGGATCGAGTTTTGGGAAGGTAAGGGCTTTGATTAATTGGAAGGGGAAAAAGTTAAAAGAAGCGGGTCCTTCGACACCGGTAAGAGTTTTGGGGCTTTCCGACATTGGAACTCCCGGGGGTATATTTAGAAAAGCTGAAAGTGAGAGAAAGGCACGTCAGTTAGCGCAAGCCACCAAGAAAGAAGAGAGGGAAAAGGGCTTAGTCAAAAGAGAGTTGATAACTTTGGAAAGTCTTTATCAAGAGCAGGTGAAGGAGAAAAAGGCCCTCAATGCTATCTTAAAGACAGATACTCAAGGGTCCTTAAGAGCTCTCACGGATGTTTTGAACAACTTAGAAGATGAGGAGGTAAAGATAAATATGGTTCATGGGGCCATAGGAGAAGTGAATAAATCCGATATTCTTCTCGCCGCTGCTTCAAAAGGTATAGTAATTAGTTTCAATGTAGGGACAGTTTCGGAGAGCCTCACCTTAGCTAAGGATGAGAGGGTAGACATAAGATCCTATCAGGTTATCTATGAAATGATTGATGATATCAAGAAGAGCATGCAAGGTCTTTTAGAACCTCAGTATGAAGAGGTAGAGATAGGAGAAGCCGAGGTTCGAGATACTTTTAGAATCCCAAAAGTGGGAGTTGTGGCAGGTTCTTACATTACGGCAGGCAAAGTGGTTAGGGGAAGCAAAGCCAAAGTTTTTCGAGGAGATGAGATGGTGGGAGAAGGTATGGTTAGTGGTCTTAAACGTTTTGATAAAGATGTAAGTGAGGTCCTCACGGGACTGGAGTGCGGGGTAAATGTAGAGGGTTTTAACGAGATAAGAAAAGGTGATCTGATTAGAGTTTACGAAGCAAGAAGAGTTCGTTAAGTAAAAATGGTCATAGGAATTTTAGAGCTGGAAATTAAGTTATTTTTTAGTGATTCTTTAAAAAATAAGCGACGGATCATAAAAAGCTTAATTGACCGTATACGCAATAATTTCAATGTCTCTGTCTCTGAAATCAGACATCAGGATCTGTGGCAAAGAGCAGGTTTGGGTATAGCTCTTTTGACTACCGAGGGAAAGTTCGCTCAGAGTATCTTATCTAAAATTGTCGACTTTATTAAAAAAGATAAAAAGATCTCTCTCATAGATTCCAGGATGGAGATAATGTAGTTATTCCTTCCAGCAAAAAAGGGGACGTGATTATTTTCTAGTTCGCTCTGGCCAAAAAGGCAGTTATTTTCCTTACGAAAAAAATAATCACGTCCCCATTTTCCAATAGGTAAGGATCATGGATGGACTATTATTGATAGATAAGCCGAAAGGGTCGACTTCTCATGACGTGGTGAAGAGAATAAGGCAGCTCCTTAAGATAAGGAAGGCAGGACATACCGGAACACTGGACCCCCTCGCTACCGGGCTTCTCTTGATATGCTTAGGCCGGGCTACCAAACTGACCCGTTTCCTACAGGATCTGGACAAAACTTATCAAGGCCAGATAATTTTTGGCATGACCACCACCAGTCTTAATGGTCAGGGAAAGGTAGTAGAGGAGAAAGACGCCTCTTCTCTGTCCAAAGATAAAGTGGAGGAGCTTTTTGCTCGTTTTAGGGGGAAAATAATTCAGACTCCTCCTATGCTTTCCGCTGTCCACTGGAAGGGAAAGAGACTCTATAAAATAGCCAGAGATGGCCTGGAGGTTGAGCGTCCACCAAGGAAAATCTGGATTTACGAGCTTGAGTTACTGGATTTCATCTCTAATCGTCATCCTAAAGTACAGTTTAAAGTACGTTGCTCTAAAGGCACTTATGTTAGGAGTTTATGTGCCGATGTAGGGAAAGTTTCTGGTTTTGGAGCCTACCAGGCTGCGCTTTGTCGGACTAAGGTAGGTTCTTTTGATTTAAAGCAAGCCAGGACATTGAAGGATTTAGAGGAAATAGTTAACCATGGGAAAGAGGAAGAAATTATTTGTTCTTTGAGAGATGTTTTACCTCACCTACCCCTGGTCAAGGTAAAACCCGGAGTGGAGAAGATGGTCAAGTGGGGCAGGCCTCTATATTTATCTCATCTGGATTTCTTACCCCAGGAGTTGGGAAAAGGCAATAAGGTTCGGTTATGCAGTCAAGAAGGAGAGCTTCTAGCAGTAGCCATAAGTCTGCAAGAAGAATCTCATTTTTGTAAAGATAAAATAGGCTTTAAATATTTGAGAGTGCTTATTTAAGATGGAGGTTAAAAGAAAATTTTCCCCCAGGGAAAAACTGGCGCACATTATTCTCACAGTCGGTTTTTATGATGGAATTCATAAGGGACACCAAGAGATTCTTACCCAGCTAGTTAAAGACGCAAAGCTCAAAGGAGGAAAAAGCTGTGTGATTAGCTTTACCTCTCATCCTTCGGAGTATTTCTCTGACCAGCCTTTGCCTCTTCTAACCACTTGGGAAGAAAAGAAGAAGATTCTTGCCGAATTAGGTATAGATTTAGTATTTATTTTGCCTTTTACCTCTAGCTTTGCTTCTCTTTCCCCGTATTCCTTTATGAAACAACTGAGTAATAATTTAGAGATTGAAGAAGTAGTAGTAGGGGAAGATTTCGTATTTGGCAAAGATAGAAAGGGAGACGTAAGTTGGCTAAAAGAGGCAGAAAATGAGTTTGGATACAAACTCAAGACGATTCCTCTTCTCAAAGTAGATAAGAAAAAGCTGAGCAGCTCTTTAATTCGTCAGTGGTTAAAAGAAGGAAAAATAGAAAAAGCGAGCCAATGGCTGGGTCGATATCCTACAGTTCTTGGCAAAGTGGTGAGGGGGAAGAGACGAGGTCGAGCTCTTGGGTATCCCACCGCCAACCTGGAACCTCACCCCCATAAACTTTTACCTGCTCCGGGAGTGTATGTCGGTAAACTCACCTTAAAGGAAGAGCTTTACAAGGCAATGATAAACGTGGGGGCTAAGCCGACTTTTGGTGATAGTTCCTTTGGAATTGAGGTGCATATAATAAAATTTAAGGGGGATATTTATGGAGAGACGATTAAAGTTGAGTTGGTTGACAAAATTCGAGGAATAGAAAGGTTTGCCTCCTTTTCGCGTTTAGCGGAAAGAATAAAGAAAGATAGAAAAGAGGCAGACAAGATTCTGGAGGGATTCAACTGTCTTTCATGAAGGGAAAAAGTTGTGTAAAATTGCTTGAAAACAAGTGTAAAGCAGATAGCTACGAAAAGCTAATGGCGTTGGACAATCCAAAGCTTGTTGATTTTATAGCAAAATATGTGGAGCATTGTAATCCTGCTTCTGTTTTTGTCCGCACCGATTCTGCTGAAGACGCTCAGTACATTGGAAACAAGGCATTAGAAAATGGGGAGGAGGAAAAACTAGCCATTGAAGGTCATACAGTCCATTTTGATGGATATAACGACCAGGCAAGGGATAAAGATAAAACCAAGTACCTTCTTCCCCCTGATATGAATCTTGGTGCCCATATTAATGCAATAGATCGAGAGAAAGGGCTTAAAGAAGTACATGAATACCTGAAAAATATTATGCGCGGAAAAGAGGTATATGTTTGTTTCTTCTGTTTGGGCCCCACAAACTCTGAGTTTTCAATTCCATGTGTTCAGATAACTGATTCAGGTTATGTTGCCCACAGCGAAGGCATTCTCTATAGAAGTGGATACGAGGAATTCAAGGAAATCGGGGATTCCCATGAATTTTTCAAATTTGTTCACAGTGCAGGTATTCTGGAAAATGGAGTGAGTAAAAATATTGACAAACGCAGGATATACATAGATATAAAAGACAATACAGTTTTCAGCACCAATACCCAGTACGGCGGAAATACTATCGGACTTAAAAAACTTGCTATGCGGTTGGC
>JAUWXE010000064.1 GCA_030616535.1 Candidatus Aerophobota bacterium | reverse complement strand
TCGCCTATACTCCAAAATTGGAAGAATATAAGACTGTGTCGAACATCAAAGAGGTAGGCAAAATCATTTACCAATAGGGGGCAATAATGAAATACAGAATTTTTGGAAAAACCAATTGGAAAGTTAGCGAGGTTGGTTTAGGTACCTGGGCACTTGGTGGGGGTTGGGGACGTGTAAGTGGAAGTGATGCCCTAGGAGTTTTAGAAAAAGCTATTGAAAGAGGCATTAATTTTTTCGATACCGCGGATGTCTATGGGGACGGGAAAAGTGAACAACTAATTGAGCAGGTTCTGAAAAGTACAGATCAAAAAATCTATGCGGCCACAAAATTTGGCCGAAGGTTAGATCCCCATGTTAGCTTGGGATACACAAGAGATAATCTGGAAAGATTTTTAGATCGCTCTTTGAAGAATCTCGGTATCGACACGATTGACTTGATACAGCTGCACTGTCCGCCTACAGATGTATATTATAAACCAGAGGTTTTTGAAGCACTGGACAGTTTTGTTGAACAAGGCAAAATTCAGCATTATGGCGTTAGCGTTGAGAAAGTCGAAGAAGGTCTTAAAGCGATTGAATATCCCGGGGTTGTCAGTGTACAAATAATATTCAATATTTTCCGACAGAGACCGTCGGAACTGTTCTTTGAACAATGTAAAAAGAAAAATATTGCGGTTATTGCCAGAGTCCCATTAGCCAGTGGACTTTTGACGGGAAAAATGAGTCTTGAAACAAAATTTCCTAAAGATGACCACAGAAATTATAATCGACAAGGACAGTTTTTTGATGTAGGTGAGACGTTTTCTGGAGTAAATTTTGAAATTGGCCTTAAAGCAGTTGAGGAATTGAAAAGGATAAAACCAGACAATATTAGTTGTGCACAAATGGCATTGAAATGGATATTGATGCACAGTGAGGTGAGTTGTGTTATTCCAGGAGCAAAGAATACAAAACAGCTTGAGGAGAATATTAGTGCCAGCGAATTAGCAGACTCGGATCCAGATGTTTTAAAAGGTATTAAGACTATATATGAAAACTCTATTAAACGTAGAGTACATCATAGATGGTAAAATTGACTTCGCCTAACTAAAGACTACCGAAAAAAAGTAGAAAAGTTTTGCTTATAAAAATTCTTTAAAGGTAGGTCAATTTTCCTCGGCAGGCCTTGACACAGAGCCCGCAGATATAATGGGCAATGTTATCTCTTTTCTTAAAGGAACGAAGCTGCTCAAAGCAGGCACCGGAATCGAAATCTCTCTGGCTTTCTTTTATTGCCCCGGCAGGACAGGCTGAAAGACACTGCCTGCATGATCCGCAGCTTTCCTCCTCTCGTTGGCCACACTGTAAAGGAAAATCGGTAAGGATAGTAACCAGCCTGATTCTTGCCCCATACTTGGGACTTACCAAAAGATTCGACCTTCCTATCCATCCCAGTCCTGCTTCCTGAGCAACTTTTTTATGAGAAAGATGCCCTTTTTGCTTCTCCCAATCAAGAACCTGGGAGGCAGGTATAGGAAGAGCCTGCCAGCCATCTTCTTGAATAAAGGAGCTAATCTTAAGAGCTAGCTGATCTAGAAAGTAATTAATCTGTCGATAATGATGAAGATATAGTCTAGTGGGTCTATCCTCGAGATCCTCGATTATCTTATCGGAAAGCCTAACGGCAAGAGAAATCCCGTACGGGAGAGAATCGAGAGTCCTAGGAGAGAGAAAAATAAAGCTACGCTTTAAAGGTTTTAAATTAGCAACTCCAAATAAAGAAGCACCTAAGCCGAGACTGTAATCCTTTAGCCTAGAATAGTTCCAGGCCCCATCAGCCATTTTTTACATCTGCCCCAATTTTTTTAAATAAATCATTAAAACCGAGATTGCAGCAGGAGTCACTCCCGAGATACGAGAGGCCTGACCCAGAGAATATGGTCTTATTTTGGATAGCTTCTCCTTTACTTCGGTAGAAAGGCCGCCCACACTTTCATAATCAAAGTCAAGAGGAATTTTTAACTTTTCCATTTTCTTGAAATTTTTTACCTGTTGCAGTTGTCTTTTTATATATCCATCATACATTACTTGAATTTCGACCTGCTGAGCTTCTCCATCTTCAATCTTACTCACCTCTTCATCAAAGAAACCTAAATCCCGGTAGGAGATCTCAGGACGCCGAAGAAGTTCCCTTAAGCTAACGGTATGGTTGATGGGGCTGCTACCTAAGCTGGCAAGCTTTTTGTTTATCTTATCACCAGGAGATATGCTAATGGAACTAAGTCTATCCAGCTCATCCTTAATATGTTTTTCTTTTGCCTCTACCTCTTGGTACTCAGCCTTTTCCACCAAACCTATTCGGTATCCTTTTTCTCGCAGTCGAAGATCAGCGTTGTCTTCTCTTAAAAGAAGTCGATACTCAGACCGAGAGGTAAACATCCGGTAAGGTTCGTTAGTTCCCCTGGTAATTAGATCATCAATCAAAACCCCGATATATGCCTTGGAACGATCCAAAATTAAAGGATCTTTTCCTAAAACCATCAAGGCTGCGTTAATTCCAGCCACCAGTCCTTGAGCAGCAGCTTCCTCGTATCCGGTCGTCCCGTTGATCTGGCCGGCTAGAAAAAGACCCCTTATAAGCTTCGTCTCCAGAGTAGGTTTTAAATGAGTAGGATCAACGTAATCATGTTCAATCCCATATCCGGGGCGGGTAATCTCAACCTTTTCTAATCCTTTAATAGTGCGGAGCATCTTAAGCTGAATATCGAGGGGGAGAGAAGTAGAAAGACCATTAGGATAATACTCATTCGTTTCCAGTCCCTCCGGCTCCAGGAAGATCTGATGTCTTTCTTTATGAGGAAACCTCATCACCTTATCCTCAATGGAGGGGCAGTACCTTACTCCCGTTGCCTTTATTACCCCGGTATATAAGGGTGAGCGATCCAGTCCCCCCTTGATGATGTGATGAGTTTTTGAGTTGGTATAGGTGATATAGCAAGGAACTTGACTTTGGTTTATCTTGGGCGCGGAGAAGGAAAATGGAACAGGATTTTTATCCCCCTCTTGAGGATCAAGACATGAAAAATCAATGGTTTTTCCATCTAGACGGGGGCAGGTTCCTGTCTTAAATCTTCCCAGGCGAAACCCTAGGTTACTTAGACTTTGGGAAAGTTCTAAGGAGGGAAAATCTCCCATTCTTCCCCCGGGAAAGTTTGTCAAGCCAATATGAATCAAACCATTGAGGAACGTTCCCGGGGTTATTATCACCGATTTTCCGCTAAATTTTTCTCCGAGATGCATCTCCACTCCCTGCACGAGTCCATCTCTCACCAATATCCTATCAACCAGGGCCTGCTTTATATCAAGTCCGGCTTGTTTTTCTAAAACCCACTTCATATAAAGACGATAGCCTTGCCGGTCGGCCTGAGCCCGTGAAGACTGAACCGCCGGACCCTTTTTGGTATTGAGGCGGCGAAATTGAATAGCAGTAGAGTCGATGGCTTTACCCATCTCTCCCCCTAAGGCGTCTATCTCCTTGACCAACTGACCCTTACCTATGCCCCCGATAGCAGGGTTACAAGACATAAGCCCAATGGTATCTAGATTCATGGTTAAAAGCAGGGTCTGGCAGCCTAGCCTTGCTGAAGCAAGGCTAGCTTCGATGCCCGCATGGCCGCCCCCCACAACAATAACATCGTACTTCTTAGGATAGGCTGCCAGCAAAGCAAATCTCCTTTCTTATCGGTATTATCCTAGCAAAAAAAGAGCAAAAGTAAAATGAAGGAAATAAGCGAGGTAAGGGGCGAAGACTTGACACACCATACTCATATGTTAGTCTTTCAGTAAAAAGCTTAAGATACAATTTAATCGTGACGGTTATTCAGCATGGATAGACGAGTTTTTGAGTCTTTAGTTCATGAGGCCCTGGAAGATATACCTAAAGAATTCAAAAAGAAAATGGAAAACATTGAAATTGTCATTGAGGACTGGACTAAAGAGAAAGGCTTGCCCCGAAAAAGAAGCCGATTTTCCACCTATTTGGGCCTTTACCGGGGGGTTCCCCTATCTAAAAGAGGTCCCCACTATAGTTTTGTCTTACCGGATAAAATAACCCTCTACCAAAAGGCCATCGAATCAGTTTCTACTAATCGGGAGAATCTTAAGAAAACCGTGAGAAAGGTAGTTATCCACGAGATAGGCCACCACTTTGGCCTGAACGAGCAGCAGCTATCAGATACGTAAGGAAAATGGGGACGTGATTATTTTTTCTTTTTTCTAGTTCTCTCTTCCTACAATTATTTTTCCTTTCCAAAAAATAATCACGTCCCCATTTTCCTGTCCCTTAAGCCTCACCCATTATTTTCTCAGGCCAGCAAAACAAAATTATAGCTAATCTTTTTCATCTGGCAAAAGAAGGTAGGGGAAAACCGAAATGAACCACTCAGGCCGGAAAAATCTCTAATTGACAAAACTCGCAAGGAGGAGTGCATTAAAAAGGTGAGATAAAAAGGTCAGCCATTCATAATATAGGAAGAAAGCGCTCTATTTCATAAGGATGTACACATTTTCGGTAATCGTCCCACTCTACCTTTTTGCTGGCGATGAAGCTATTAAAGACATGATTGCCTAAAGTTTTTCGCACCAGTTTGCTTTTCTCAGTTAACTGGATAGCCTCAATTAGACTTCCAGGAAGCGAGGCTATTCCCAATTCTCGCCTCTCTTCTTCGCTCATACGATAAATATTCTGTTCTACTGGCTCCGGCAGCTCGTATTCTTTCTCTATCCCCTCAAGACCCGCCGCCAGCATCACTGAGAAGGCAAGATATGGATTACAGGCCGGATCAGGGCTGCGGAACTCCACCCTGGAAGCCTCCTCCTTCTCGGGTTTGTACATGGGCACCCTTACCAGGGTGGATCTATTCCGGCGAGCCCATGAGACATACACCGGTGCCTCATAGCCAGGAACAAGCCTTTTATAGGAATTGACCCACTGATTAGTAATAGCAGTTATTTCGCGAGCATGTTTTAATAAACCGGCAATATAGGATTTAGCTACCTTAGATAGACGATATTTATCGTTAGGATCGAAAAACACATTCCTGTTATCCTTAAAAAGTGACTGATGGGTGTGCATGCCGTTTCCATTTACTCCAAATATAGGCTTGGGCATAAAGGTAGCGTAAAGACCGTATTTAAAAGCAACTTCTTTAACCACTATTCTATAGGTCATCACATTATCTGCCATACTCAGGGCGTCAGCATATCTCAGGTCTATTTCATGCTGAGAAGGTGCAACTTCATGATGACTGTATTCCACTCCTATGCCCATAGCCTCCAGGATAGAAATAGTATCCCGCCGAAGTTCACTACCGGCATCCAGAGTAGTAAAATCAAAATATCCACCTTCATCCAGAGTTCCCGGATGTTTCTCGTCTTTAAAATAAAAGTATTCCAGTTCCGGTCCGAGATAAAAAGTATAGCTTTTCTCTTTAAGACGCTCCAGGTTCCTTTTCAATATGTACCTCGAATCACCCTCATAAGGAGTGCCATCCGGCTGAATGATATCACAAAACATCCGAGCTACTTTTTGCTTTGATATCCAGGGAAGTAGGGCAAAGGTGTTAGGGTCAGGTCTGGCAAGCATGTCACTCTCATCAATTCTGGCAAAACCCTTTATAGAGGACCCATCGAATCCCATCCCCTCCGAGAAAGCTCTTTCTAACTCCCCCACAGGAATGGCAAAACTTTTAAGTTGCCCTAGAATATCATTAAACCATAGCTTAATGAAGCTTATATCTTCTTCCTTTACCAGTTTTAAAACTTCTTCCTCAGTCCTAGCTGACATGCTCAACCTCTCCATATTGCAAGATATTAGGTTTAACCTTCCTAGGCTACTTTACCAGATACTTTGCCCCTGTCAAGCATCGGAATCAATGATAAACTAAACCCAACCACGAAGTTTCATTGCTTCAACCACACGTTCAACAGCAATAACATAAGCAGCCTGTCGCATATTTATGTTGTATTTCCTGGAAGTGTTTAGTACCGAGTGATAAGCAGCGGTCATTTTCTTGTCTAAACACCGGTGAACTTCTTTTTCATCCCAGTAGTCCATATAAAAGTTTTGCACCATCTCAAAATATGAAACTGTTACTCCGCCAGCATTGCATAAGAAATCAGGTATTACATGAACACCATTTTCATATAGAATATCATCCGC
>JAUWXE010000039.1 GCA_030616535.1 Candidatus Aerophobota bacterium | reverse complement strand
GGAGTTCCTTACGCTGAGGGTTTCCAACTCTATTCAGTCTGGGGAAGGATCAAACCAAAAAGACTGCTGCCCTGAATTTCTCTTGCTCTTCAGGTTCATCTAAATTGCCGAGGTATGTTCTGGGGAAATTACATTTCTATGAAGAATATCTTTTAACTTTCTTTTAGGTACATGAAGCACCCCCTTTTTATCTTTCCAGTATTTAACTGAATCTCTGAAAGGTTCGAGAACTGGACTTTCGTTGGGGTAGCCTAAGGCAATAACTAAGTCAATTATGTACTTTTTGGGAATATTAAGTCCTTTTCTCAATTCTTCTCTGTCAACGGCCCCAAAACAGCAGGAGCCCATCTCCTCTTCAAGAGCGGTTAAGATGATGTTCTCTACCGCCATCCCCACGTCATGTTCAAATCCCTTCCTCTTGACGTCTCGATTAATCAAAACGATGATATAAGCAGTGGGTCTCTGCGAGGCAGGCGGTGAGCCGTCCGAAATATACCCGGCCCACTGTAAAGTACCGAAAACCTCATCCAATAGATCCTCCTCATCAACAATCATATACTCACAGGGCTGTAGATTTGCCGCTGATGGGGCAAGTCTGGCGGCATTAACACACTTCTCCAAAACTTCATAGGGAACCTTTTTCTTTTTAAAACGCCTAATTGTCCTGCGTTTGAGTATCGTTTCGTATATATTCATTTCAATCCTTTCAACTTAGCCTAAAAGATCCCAGGAACCTTCCACCTCGTATTCTTCTTTGATCAAACGTTCCATCTCCCAGACCACCTTCTTCTGAGCTGCCTCAACATCATCTGGATTTTGAGCAAGGGAACGCTCGTAGGCTTGTCTGATAGAGGTTCCAATGTTGATCTTGGTTATTCCATTTTGAATAGCCTTCATCAGGTATGATTTTTGAATTCCTGACCCCCCATGAAGAACTAAGGGAACTCTGGTCACTTCCGCCAATCTTTTAAGATGTTCTATATTTAGGCGGGCGGAAATCTTTTCTCTATCCTTAGCTGCTCCACTTATGGCTCCATGGATACTCCCTATGGCTACCGAAAGCCAGTCTACCCCGGTCTCTTTTATGAAACACTCGGCTTCCTCAATCCCGGTAAATCCTTTTCCGGTGCGGAAAAGCTCCTCATAGGGAGGAAGGGGACCTTCCTCATGACCCAGAACTGCTCCCAGTTCTGCCTCAACTGGTACATCCTTTTGATGGGAAAGCTCCACCACTTTTCGGCTAGCAGCAATGTTTTCCTCCAGAGGTAGTCTCGAGCCATCAATCATCACCGAATCATACTTAAGTTCCAGGGCAGTTCGTATTAAAGATTCCCAGTTTACTCGCAGGTCATCCTCATCAATTACTGGAATATGATCCAGATGAAGACGGCTGAATCTCTTGTCAGCCAGGGCATAATACTCCTCGGCAACTCTTTGAAAACTCTGGGCTCCGAATTTTTCTACCTCCGGACGGGCAACCTCTATCAGCCCAAAGGTACGGGTGGCCTTCAAAGTATCCACTATGGGTTTGACCATAGGAATGTAGGCAACATTGAAGGCGGGAATAAGAATTCCCTTTTGGTAGGCCTCCCTCATGATTTTAGCCACCGGCGTCTTTTCCGTAATCATTAAATCCACTCCTTCGAGTCTTAGAGGTAAAATCCAACGTTAGTTTATCATAGGTGAGGGCAAACTGTCAAATGCTTTATTCATATCTGAGAGCTTCCACAGGGTCGAGTTTGGAAGCCTTGTTGGCCGGATAGATACCAAAGAAAAGACCCACTACCGTGGCAAATCCCAGGGCCAGAGCTATTGCCGAAAAAGAGACTATGGCAGTCCATCCCGCTATGGAGGCAATTATGATTGATCCTATCCAGCCAATGACTATCCCGATTACTCCTCCTACCAGACAGAGAACCATAGATTCCCAGAGGAACTGAAGGAGAATATCAGACCTTTTAGCCCCCACGGCCATCCGGGTACCAATCTCCCGAGTTCGTTCGGTAACTGAGACCAGCATTGTGTTCATGATGCCAATCCCTCCCACTAAAAGAGAAATCCCTGCAATACCCACCAACATGATGGTGAAGGTCTGAATTATAGTTCCCATGGTGGAAAGAAGCTGCTCCTGGCTGGAAATGCTATATTTGGTATCATCCTGGAATTTCTGGTAGAGGATGGCATCGATCTGTTCGATGGCCTCATCGGTAGTTTCTTTACTCTCAGCCTGGATAGAGAAACTTCCCACGTATTTGGTATGAAGGAGCCTCTTCTGGGCCGTGGTAATGGGTATAAATGCCTGGTCATCAAAGTTAAAAAACATAACCCGTCCTTTGGGCTGCATTACTCCAATCACACGGAATTTATATCGACTTAAGGGACCATTTACCACAATACTCTGCCCCAAAGGGTCCTCGGGTCCAAAAAGATCATTGGCTACTCCCTGACCGAGCACAATAACGGTGCGAAAACTCTTTAGATCCCGATAATCGAGGAATTTTCCCTCCTCTACCCAGAAATTCAAGACCTCCTGATACTCAGGGGTAACGCCATTGACCGCAATTTCCGCATTTTTGTCCTGATATTGAAGTAAAAGCCTCGTATTTATTACAGGTACCACTCGTTTTACCGCCGAAGCCTTCTTGAGAATCTTTTCTCCATCCTCCAGAGTAAAAAGATCCGTGAGCGCCCGCGCCCTCATTCCGGCAAAGCCTCCTCTTCTCCCCGGACTGACATTAATGAGGTTAGTTCCCAGAGCCTGAATTCTTTCCGAAACATTCCTCTGGGAACCTTGAGTTATGGAGATAATGATAATCACCGCGGCTATTCCGATGATAATTCCCAGCATGGAGAGAAAGGATCTTGTCCGATTAGCATTCAGTCCACCTAAGGCACTTCTAAAGGTTTCAGTGAATTTCATTTTCTCCCTTTAAACTCTTCAGGCTCAAAATTTCTGAGAGATAAAAGCTAGGTTCGATTTCGTATTTCATCTTGCTCAATTAGTCCATCTTTTAAATGAATGATTCTTTGTGCATATCCACTTACGTATATTTCGTGAGTTACCACAATCAGAGTGTGTCCCTGTAGGTGAAGTTTTTGAAAAAGCTCTAAAATTCCCTCCCCCGTTTTACTGTCAAGATTTCCTGTAGGCTCATCTGCCAGAACAAGAGAAGGATTGGTTACTAGGGCTCTAGCTATGGCAATTCTCTGTCTTTCACCTCCCGAAAGCTCGTTGGGCCGGTGATAAAGTCGGTGAGCCATTTCTACTCTCTCTAAGGCTATCCTGGCTCTTTCAGCTCTTTCCCTCCGATTTACCCCCGCGTAAATCAAGGGAAGTTCAACGTTTCTGAGGGACGTGGAGCGAGAAAGAAGATTAAACTGTTGAAAGACAAAACCGATTTTCCTATTGCGAATCTCCGCCAGGGCATTATCTTTTAATTTTCCTACTTCCATATCGTCTAAGAAAAGTTTACCCGAGCTTGGCCTATCCAAACAACCAAGAATATGCATGAGAGTCGACTTACCCGATCCAGAAGGCCCGGTGATGGAGATAAATTCTCCCTCCTTAATTTCGAAACTTATTCCCTGCAAAGCGGCTATCTCTATCTTCCCTACCCTATAGGTTTTCCTAATATCAATTACCTGAATCATAATCTTTTTTTTACTTTGCTGAAAATCACCCTCAACGTCTTCTCGGTCAGTGAAGAGGAAATCTCATTCCTGGTCTTCTCTGCTCGGTTTCACGTTGTATTCTTCGCTGTTCAATTAGCTTCTCGAGGCCGGAAGAGAGGACCGTCTCTCCCTCCTCCAGACCCCTCTTGATCTCGACATTGGTTCCATCTGAGATCCCAAGAGTTACCTTGCGCCGAGTGGGACTGTGATCTTTAGATACCATCACGAAATCGCCTCTCTCAGTTTCATTGACTGCCTCTACCGGAAGAAAGAGGACATTCTTGGCCTCCCCCACAATGATATCTGCACTGGCAGTGAATCCTGGCTTGAGTCGGGAGTCCACTTTTTCAAGTTCGATTTTGACTTCTACCACCACCAATCCTTGAGAAGTGGTCGTTTCCGGAGCAATGTAGACAACCTTTCCAGCAAAAATCTCATCAGGATAGGCATCAATCGTCACCTGAGCCCTTTGTCCCAACCTGAGCTGGGCAATATCCACCTCGTCCACGGCCACCTCGGCAAAGAGTCTGCTGGTATCGATTAATCGCAAGATTGCTTTAGAAGCGGAAACTGCTTCTCCTGAGACTATTTCCCCTTTTTCTACATGGATTTTGGATACCATGCCCGAGAAAGGAGCCTTCAAAAGCGTATCTTCTAAATCCTTTCTCTTAAGCTCGAGTTCAAGTTTTCTTTCCCTGAGTTGCCTTTCTTTTTTTTCAACCACACTCTTGGGAGAGCTAAGTCTGGCTGATTCTAACTCCCATTCAGCTTCCTTCAGGGCATTTTCCGCCTGCAACAGAGAGAGTCTTTCCTTCTCGTCCTCTAATTTAGCTAGAATCTGTCCCTCTTTTACATAATCCCCTTCTTGCCCTACAATTTCCTTAATCCGACCATGTTTACTGAATTTCACTTCCCCACTCGCCTGACAGGAAAGAAAACCGGTAGTGGAGACTATTCTGATAATATCTCCTCTTTGCACAGTAACTAAAGACCCTTGCGAGCGAGGCTCCTCTTTTTGGAAAAAGAAAAATCTGGTGGTAAGACCCATTCCTCCTGAGGCTACTATCACGCCAATTATGGTCCACAAAATCCATTTTTTCACTTAATTCTCCTTGACTGTTAAAACTTTCTTCCTAGGCTTTTTAGAAATGTCGATCGGGCAGTTTCATAATCCAATATTGCATCTAAAAGGGATATCTCGGCCTGTTTAAAGTTAATCTCTTTTTCTCTAAGCTCATTCTCGGTGATACCACCACCGGCGAATCTTCTTCGGGCTATCTCCAAATCTTTTTCATATCTTTTCTCCGAGAGTCTGAGAAGCTCAATCTTTCTTGACCCTCTCTGAAGATCAAAAAAATAGTTTCTTAACTCGGCCCTGATATCTCTTTTAAGCTTTTCCAAATTAAGATAAGTCTCTTTTAATCTGGCTTCCGCTGTTTCAACTTCTGCTTTACTCTCTCCTCCATCCACCAGAGGAATCTGAAAGATTAAGGAGGCCTCGTATTCCCCCTTTTCTGGCTCAGTGTAGCTGTAGCCTCCGGAAAGATTAAGCGAAGGCAGTCTTTTGCTTTTTGCCAGGGCTAAGTCAAGCTCACCTTGCTTTATGGTGAGCTTTTCTCTTTTTATCTCCAGGCGATTGGCTAAAGCTTCCCTAACTGCCTCCTCAAGGTTTAGCTCCAGTGGTTCTGGTTCGGAGTAAGATTCTGCCACCCATTCAATCTGAGCCTCTGGATCTATTCCCAAAAGATCTTTAAGCTCTCTTGAATACTGGGAGAGATCATCTTCACCTTGCAGAACTGCCTCCTGGACATTAGCTACCTCCATTTGAGCGTTTAATAGATCCAGCTCACTGGCCGATTGGTTTTCCCATTTATCTTTGACTACCAGAAGATCTTCCCTGGCTTGCTCCAGGTAAAACCCCTTTAATTCAATTTCCCTTTGTCTCTTTAGAATCTCATAGAAATTGACTGTTACTTTAAGTTTTAAGCGGTTTTTCTCTTCCTCCAATAGAAGCTTTTTTTGACTTAAATCGAGCAGCGATTTCTCCAGGGCCAGATAAGAGGAATCAACTCTGGGATGAGGTAGAATCTTCTGAATAAGGATAAAAGACCAACTAGTATTGATTCTTTCATCCTCCCCTTTTTCTTGCTCCAGGTTGAGGCTGTAGGTGGTTCCCCCTTTGGTCAGTAGACTCACACTCAAACCAGCCTGGGGCTCATAATCAAGCGAGTCAAGTTTTCCCGCCCAGGTGCCCGGAGCGAGCTCCAGGTTTAGCTTTGGCTTAAAGGAGGCCTTTCTTTGAGCAACCTTGGATTCCCTCTCCTGAAGCTGGATTTCAGCAATTCTAATATCGAGATTATGATCAAGTGCCTGTTTGATACTCTCACTTAAAGTTAGCTTAACCAATGGTTCGGCAGGCCAAGCTAGGGACGATAGAAGAAAAAGCGAACCGATAACCAGGAAAACAGTCCTCATCTTCATCATTGATGCTCCCTTTAAGAAGGTTTCTCTGGTTTCTCTTGAGGTTTCTCGAGTTCACCCCCTAAAGCCTTAATAAACTCTCTCCCGGCTAGATTAGCGCCAAAAAGTGCTTCCAGGGCATTTATGTTGGCTTGAGTGAGTTCAATCTGAGAATCCAACAGATCGGCGGTGGTGATGAGTCCTGCCTTGTACTGAGCCTGGGCAATTCGATAGCTCTCATCTTTTTCTTGGGCTTGCTTTTCGCTGATCTGAGCATTGGTCTCTTTCTCTTTTAAACTGAGGAAAGAGCTGGTGATCTCCAGAGGAATCATTTTCATAACCTTCTCCAGATTTACCTGCTCTTTTCTAAGTTCTATTTCCGCCTTCTTTTGCTCAATTTCAGAGGTGTATTGGTTCTGCTTAAGACTCAATTTCAGTTTGGCAAATTCAAGGTTATCCCGAGCTTCAATAATCTCGTACCTATTGTTCATAGCCTTTTGAATACTTTCCTCCAGGGTTATCTCCAATGTTTCCAAAGAAAAAGTACCGGTGAGTTTGATCAGTAGATCCAGGGGCAGTCCCAGGGCGTAGTTGAGATTCATTCTGGCAACGGTGAGGTCATTTTGGGCTCGGGTCAAGTCCAATTGGGCCTGGGAAAACCCTACCTCGGCTCGCATGACGTCCAGCTCACTGGCATCTCCCAGAGAGAACTTATTTTTCACCATCTCCAGATTCTCTTTGCTTTGCTCGACCGAGATTTGTTCGATTTGCACTTTTTCCTTGTATTTCAAAACTTCAAAGTATCGGCCGGTTATCTCCTCTAGAGCCAACTGCTTCTTTTTCTCTTCAAAGACATCTCGGGCTTTCTTAAAGCTAAGTTCAGCATTTTTTAGGGTGACAATCGAGGTTTTGAGGAGATTATTTATTTTAGCCTCCTGGTATTCTGTCTCTCTGAGGCTTAGATTATAAGCCGCTTGCTTTAGATCAAGGTTGTTCTCCAGACCTATGGCGATACTCTCCTCTAGGCTCAACTGTCTCACTTTAGGTTCCTGAGCCCCCGAATTAAAAGAAGTTAGAGTGATCAACAGCACCACCACACCAAAAAGTAAGCTTTTTCTCATTCTATCCTCTCCTTTTATTGGTCATTGAGTGTTCTATAATTATGAACAAATCTCAAAATATATCAAGTTCCTGCCATCGAAAAAACCGGGGGAGGTTTTATCCTCCCCCTTCATCTATGTAAAAGGAGAGAAAATGAAGTTTTCCCTCCCCCCTCGACCTTTCGGTTATCACCAGCAGCCATGACCAGCCATAGCCCCTCTCTGTTTCATAAATCCACCAAGCCCGAAACCCAATCCGGGGAGCTTATCTAGCTGTTCCTTGGTGAGAAGGTTTTTTAACTTCAACCGAAAGTCAATGGCTTTTTTCTGGATTTCAGCCTGAATGAGGGCCATTTCATCCACCAGGTCATAGACTCTGGTCAGATCGGGAGACTCCTCCAGGAGAAGTTTTTGGATCTCCAGCCTCTTTCTGGCAAGCTCCGTGCGTAGCTCTAAGGTCCCCTCTTTAAAGGTGAGCCTTAAATTAGCTATCTTCTCTTTCTGCTCTGCGGTTAAGTCTAATCTACTTGCCAGATCGACGATGTGTTTTCCTGTCCAGCCCTTGGCGGCGAATTTTCGGCCTTGGAAACGAGGGGTTTTAGTTCCCCGGCCCTGAGCCGCGGCGCTGCCAACCAGTCCTGCTACCACTAAACTCGCTAGCATCAAAACTAGCCATTTCTTTCTCATCACTAGCCTCCTTTTATCTCAGGGTAAATCTTCTTCTACCCGTTAGTTTACTAATTAGACTACCAAAAGAGAAAAATGTTCCCTGGCGGTATGAGGATCTTCGGTTGGCAAAAGGCAACCTGAGGTGGAATCTATTTGCAAAACGAGCCTTGACAGGAAGCCCAAATGTCCTAAAATAGTCAAGGATAGCAAAATGTGGGCTAACTTAATAGAAGAAATACAAGAGCTTCCGCAAGCCAGAGTTTACAAAAACTCTACCGAGGTCTGTCGAGTGAGGGGGGTTTCTCTCACAATTTGGGACGTTATCACCGCGGCCATTATCTCCGGGCTAAATATCCTGGTGGTGGGAGACAAAGGGGAGGGGAAGACTCAGCTTGCCGTTGATGTTAATAACAGTCTTTTTGGAGGAAGAGGTACCTTTATTAGGGCTCATCCTGATCTTAAAACGAGAGATATTTATACTTTTCTCAATCTGGAAACATTGGCCTCTGGCAAGGGAGATACCCACCAGGCTCTGGAATTAGCCGAATCGATTAAAAATCCTTTAACCATCCTTGATGAAATAAATCGTGTCCCTCAGATTACCCAAAATCAAGCCCTGAGTATTCTCGATGGGTACATTAGTCTTCCGGAGAAAAGCGGTCAGTTCTTTTTCGGAATTGACGGATATCACATTGGACTGGCCACGGCAAATCTAACTAAAGGCTATGGGGGAACTTTCCCCTTTGATCCGGCCTATCTAGATAGATCTCATCTCATTTTAAACGTAGACAACTTTCCTCCCGGAATTAGAGATTTAATAGAAATTCAACAGCAGGATACCACTCCCCGGGTCATATCACCTGAGCCTGAGGATTTTACTGGTAAAATCATCCGCATATGGCAGCAAATGAAAAAGACTAAACTTTCCCTTGATGGCCTCATGGCTGATTTATACCTCAAAAGAAGCCTGGACTATTGTGACAGGTCCCCTACCGGGAGAAAAAGTACGGTGAGAGACGATATTCCTGCTATGTGTCAGGGGTGCTTATCTGAAGGAAAAGCCACCGTGATGGGAGACGTTTGTGCCTATGTCATCCCTGCCACCACCAGATCTTTCAAGGCCTTTAAAGCCTTAGCTTTTGGGCTTGCTGCCGTCTCTCAAGCCAAATCGGAAACTTCGGCTAACGAACTTCCCGGGTACCTAGAGATTCTCCAGGCCTTTAGACTTACGGCACCTTATTCCGGGATCCTTGATTCATCCTGGGTAAAAAGTCAACATCACGGTAATCCCTATCTTGCTTCTGATTTTCTTTACCGGAAAATAAAGTCCGAGCTGGAAGAAAAAGCTGATTATATAAAGAAAGCATTTTACGATGCTCTATCCGGAACCCTTGCTCACGAAG
>JAUWXE010000077.1 GCA_030616535.1 Candidatus Aerophobota bacterium | reverse complement strand
TGGTTTCAAGTGCCATCCATATGTGTTTGGGGTCCTTAACTCCAATAGTAACGACCGCAACTAGATACGTTGAGATGCTGAAAAACGAGGTCATAAAATATTCTAACCTTTATCAGTTGAAGGATAAGTTGATCGGGATATTTGAAAATAGCAATTTTGTCAGCAGAACGATAAAAGAAGCGGAAAGACACGTGAAAGAGAACTCTGCTGAGAAAGTAACTGGTGAATACGTAAGACTGTTCGATTCCCTGTTGGCCAAGTGAATTACTCTACAGCAAGCTACATCAGCGGAAAGAGAACCTTTCGTAATAATTCCTTTCTGCCTAAACAGAAAGAGGTAAATGAAAAAATTCGCCAAATTAAGGGAGGAAGATAGCCATGAAATTGAAGCGTTATGAGGGAAATCCCGTTCTAGAACCCAGGGGGGACGCATGGGAATCAATCGCCGTCTTCAACTGTGCTACCGCATACAAGAATGGCAAAATCCATGTCTTCTACCGAGCAGTGGGGGATTACGTTGATTACATATCTCGCCTGGGCTATGCCACCTTCGATGAGGACCTAAACCTGCTGGAGCGGTCCGAGGAGCCCATCTTCAGCCCTGACATCAAACTGTGGGAGATGTCCATCGAGGACCCGAGGTTCACTGAGATAGACAATGAACTCTACCTGACCTACGTGGTCACCCCTACACCAAGCCCCCCGAGTGCCGTGCGAAGGCGACTAGGCATCCCTAAGCCAGAGACGGCTGGACCCAGGACGGCCCTAGCTAGGGTGGAGGATTTCCGCCAATTCACCAGGCTTGGCATCATCACTCCATACGACGCCGATGAGCGGGACGTGGTGCTCTTCCCTGAGAAAATCCAGAGGAGGTACGCGGCCATCCACAGGCCGGGCAACTGGATCGGCCCTGGCTATCCGGTGGAGCGACCCAGCATCTGCTTCGCCTTCCTCGACGAACTACCCGGCAGGATGTACGACCACAAAGTGATCATGGAACCAGAGCAGCCGTGGGAGGGCAAGAAGATCGGCGCCGGGCCACCACCCATCAAGACCGAGGCGGGCTGGCTGCTCATCTACCACGGCGTTGACCCCGACCACGTCTACCGGGCCGGGGCGGTCCTCCTGGATCTGGAGAAGCCCTGGAGGGTCCTTGCCCGCACAGTGGAGCCGATCCTGGAGCCAGAGGAGGGATACGAGCGTGAGGGCGACGTCCCCAACGTCGTCTTTCCTGAAGGGGCAGAGGTCATCGGCGACGAGCTCCTCGTCTTCTACGGCGCGGCCGATAAGGTCTGCTGCGCCGCCAGGGCACGCCTGGACGAGCTCATCTCTCACTTGCTCCATGACGATTGACTCACAACTAAGGTCTACTATCAGGGCTGGTTGGCCCAGGGAGAGCGAAGTCGGATAGCTTTCACCTACGATCTGGCAAGGCTTTTTTTATCTGGACGTCTCTTTTGCCTTCAGCAATTTCTCCGATAATCTTTGCCTTTTCACCCTGATCAGAAAGAGCTTTAAGGATGGGTTTTTCCTCGACTGGTGAGATTATGAGGACCATCCCCATTCCCATATTGAACACCCGAAACATCTCTTCTTCCCCTACTCTTCCCTCTTTTTGAATGAGTCTGAAAATGGAATGAGGCTTCCAGCTACCCTGGTAAATTTGAGCCTTGCATCCGGAGGGAAGGATCCGGCCAATGTTTCTTATCAGCCCTCCTCCAGTAATGTGGGCAATCCCCTTGATTTTGAATCTGGATGCCAGATAAAGGATAGGGTGGGTATAGATGCGGGTAGGTTCTATTAATTCTTCTCCCAGAGTTCGGCCCAGAGTCTTTATTCTATCGGTAAGGCGATAACTTTTTTTCTCAAAAAATATCTTCCTCACCAGGGAGAACCCATTAGAATGAAGGCCTGAAGAAGGAAGACCGATGATCTTATGGCCAGGCTTAATTAGTGAGCCAATGTCCAGATTCTCCTTTTCCACTATTCCTACCGCAAATCCTGCCAGATCATACTCTCCTTCCCCATAAAATGAAGGCATCTCGGCTGTTTCTCCTCCCAAAAGGGTACACTCGGCTTTCTTGCATCCCTCGATTATTCCCCTGACAATTTCTTTGCCCACCGACAAGGAAAGTTTACCCGTGGCCAGGTAATCCAGGAAAAATAAAGGCCTTGCTCCCTGGGTGAGAAGATCGTTTACGCACATAGCTACCAGATCTATCCCCACGGTATGGTGTTGATGCAACTTTTGGGCGATCTTCAGTTTGGTGCCCACTCCATCGGTGGTGGCCACCAGAACGGGATGTTTGTAGCGGGATCTGCCCAAGGAGTAAAGGCCAGCGAATCCTCCTTTTGCACAGAGAACCTGAGCTCCCGTGAAAGAGGTGATTTTATTTTTTATCCATTGACTAAATTTTTCCCCTTTTTCTATATCCACCCCGGTTTGACGATAAGTGAGTGATTCCTCTTCCATTTTTATTTTTCTACGAACTCACCCTTTTGGTCTCAAATATATACTTGGTGCGGGGACGAACCTTGAGAGGATAGTCACCGCTAAAGCAGGCAGTACAATAATTCTTCGGATTCTTGACGCAACTCAAAAGACCTTCTAAACTCAGGTACCCCAGACTATCTGCCCCCAGCTTTTGTCTTATCTGCTCTACACTGTGAGAGGAAGCGATAAGTTCTCTTTGAACCGGGGTATCAATTCCAAAAAAGCAGGGGAATTTAATGGGGGGAGAGGAGATACGGAAGTGAACCTCTTTTGCCCCTCCCTCTCTCAAGAGGCGAATTATCTTCCTGGAAGTGGTGCCTCGGACGATAGAATCATCCACCAGAGCAATTCTTTTCCCCTGGAGGACGTCGCGGATCGGATTTAACTTTATCTTCACTTCCATGTCCCGAATGATCTGGATGGGTTGGATGAAGGTTCTTCCTATATAGTGATTTCTGGTTAATCCCATACCATAGGGAATGTTGCTCTCTCGAGCGTAGCCTAAGGAGGCCGAGACTCCTGAATCCGGAACCGGAATGACCAGATCTGCCCGGGATGGTTTCTCCTGAGCCAGGCGCCTTCCTAATCTCTCCCTTACCTTATGAACACTCTCTCCAAAGACCAGACTATCAGGACGGGCAAAGTAGATATGCTCGAAGATACACTGGGCAATTCTTTCCTTTGGTCCCAGAGAGAAAGATTTTAACCCCTCTTTTCCTATCACCAGCATCTCCCCCGGCGCTACTTCTCTTAGGTATTTCACTCCCAGAAGGTCAAAGGCACAAGTCTCTGAAGCCAGAAAAAAACTCCTCCCCAACCTGCCCAAAACGAGGGGGCGAAATCCCTGGGGGTCTCGGGCTCCAATAAGTTCATGATCAGAAAGAAGAAGGAGGGAGTAGGCGCCTTTTACTCGCCTTAAAGCCTCCAAAAGAGCCTGCCTTTTCCCCAGAGATTTGGCAAACCTGGTGAGTAAATGGACGATGATCTCGGTATCCATGGTGGACTGAAAAATCGATCCCCCTGATTCAAGTTCTTCTCGTAGCTCTTGAGAATTGATAAGATTTCCGTTGTGAGAAAGAGCGATTCCCTCTCCAAAAAAACTCACCAGCAAGGGCTGCGTGTTGGTCAGGCTAGTTGATCCCATGGTTGAATAACGATTATGCCCGATAGCCAGATGGCCAGGAAGAGACCTTAATACCTCATCATTAAAAACTGCGTCTACCAAGCCCATTCCCCGATGAGCAGCCACATTAAATCCATCTGAAGAGACTATTCCGGCACTCTCCTGTCCCCGGTGTTGAAGAGCGTAGAGTCCGAGGTAAGTCAGCCTGGCTGCCTGGCGATGATTATAGATCCCGAAGATGCCGCATTCTTCGTGCAAGATACTATCCTCCTTCGGTTATTTTATAACTTCCGCCCACCCCTGTCAAATTGAAAAGATCCCTTCCAGAAGGCCGGTGTCAGTAACAGGTGGCTACCTCAAAATTTTCTCGAAGCTGGAGTGACCAGGCGGGTCAATGTCAAAAATTGGGAGAGAAGTTTTATGGTCTTGATTAAATATTTAAGACTTTGGCAGGTACCTTGCTTCTGCCTTTAACATCTCATCCACCATTTTTTTAATCTCATCAAGGGTGAGAATACTGGAAGTTAAAGGATCAAGAGCCACTGCCTGCAAGAGCGCATCTTTGTCCCCGGTTAAGGCAGCCTGAACGGCAAGCTCCTGTACGTTTATGTTTGTCCTGTTTAAAGCTGCACATTGAGGAGGAAGGTCCCCTACGTAGCAGGGATGGATGCCGTTTTTGTCTACCAGACAGGGGACTTCCACACAAGAGCCCCGAGGAAGATTGGTAATCACTCCTTGGTTTTCTACATTACCGTTTATTCGGCAGGGTTTTCCTGTCCAAAGAGAATAGATGATTTGCGGTGCATACTCATCGCTTTTTTCTATCTTAATCTTTTTTTTGCCAGCTATTTGATCCTTTATTTCCTTAATGTACACATCAGGGGCCTTTTTGTAATCGAGCCACCATCTATAAGATACCCCAAGCTCTTCCATCTGCTTTTCACTTTTCCGAAAGTAAGGGACATACTCTGACATATGATAAGAGGACTCTGTAACAAAGTAGCCAAAGTGCTTCATAATTTCAAATCTAACCATGTCCTTCATACCAAACTTCTTGTATCCTCCAATAACCCTGTCCCAGAGATTCTTATCTTGGGCAACTTTTCTTAAGATAGGATAGGCATCTTCACCCTTCCATTTAAGCTCAAGGAACCAGGCCATGTGATTTATCCCGGCTACCCAGTAGGATAACTCCTCATAGGGAATTTGCATATAAGAGGCAAGTTGTCTTGCTGTTCCCTGAACACTGTGGCAAAGGCCTACTTTTTTAATTTTACTTACCTTATTCATGGCCCAGCAGTTTATAACCATAGGATTGGTGTAGTTAAGAAGAAAGGCGTCCGGACAGAGCTTTTCCATATCCTTGCATATGTCTACCATAACAGGAACAGTTCTTAAAGCCCTAAATACACCCCCAGGGCCTATGGTATCACCCACATTTTGATTTATTCCATATTTATCAGGTATCTTAATATCATTTAGGTAGGCATCAAGTCCTCCCACTTCAATGGTGACAATTACATAATCTGCATCTTTTAGTGCCTTCCGGCGATCTAAATTAGCTTCAATTTTTGCTTTTCTTCTTTTGTCTTTCACCATCTTTTGAGCAAGCTGAACTATGAAATTCAGTCTTTCCTCATCAATATCCATAAGAGAAACTGTGCTTTCTGAAAGCTCCGCATAGGAAAGAATATCCCAGATTAATTGACAAGAGAATACTAAACTACCCGCCCCAATAATAGTGATTTTTGGCATTTTTTGCCTCCTGGATAATTAGGTACAAGATTTCAATTAGGCCCATCCTGTATGTAAAAGTAGCTCCTTAGCCTCCTTTTCCGAGCAGCAAGTAGTAAAGATCAATAACCCCTCTTGAAATCACATTATTTTCAACAAAAAAGATAGAATTTAAAAGCT
>JAUWXE010000059.1 GCA_030616535.1 Candidatus Aerophobota bacterium | reverse complement strand
CCCTTCATTATTGACCTCCTTCTCTAGGGTATATTATAGCACCTGAGTGTTACCTATGTATCTCATCTTTTGCAGAAATAAGTGAGCCAATTTCTCTGCTGAAAGATTCGGATAAACATCAATCTCTGAGGCGGATCTTAGCCGAAATTTTGACCTCTTCGCCCTACCCCTCCTGCAGAGTCTGCGCAGTCTCTCAGCCTCTACTTCCTTTGGAAACATCCTCTCCTTCTCTTTGGCCAACCTGTAGAATAAGAATTCGTGAGATAGCATCATTCTCCCCCATTTTTATCTGTCTTCCCGGATACCTGTTACTCCAAGCTAACTAACTTATTGTTATAGCATACTATAACTAACGGCAGAAAAAAATTTTGGTCAAATTTATCATTTGATCTCTTCAATGGCCTCTTTTGCCAGCTCGATACTTCCCATGTCTATCACTCTATCAAAGACAATAATTTTCTTTCCTTCAGGAGCAACTTGTTTGATCTTGTCCAGAGCTCCCCGGGAAGAAACTATGGCATCCACATCTTCTAAAACTTCCTCCAATTTTTTTAAATTATTGGTACTGACAGCACAGGGTATAATATTTCTTAGACCAGTGTTTATTACCGCCCTTTCCACATTCTTTGCAGATTTTGGATTTACACAGACCATAGCAACCTTTGACCCCTGCGGTAATTTGCTGATCTCTATCAAGGTCTTAATGTGTAGAGTTGCCATCAGGCCAATAGTCTCAATGTTTCTTCCCTCTAAGATTTTCTTTACCTCCCTAAGATGCCCGAAGGTGGTCAAAACCAGAGCAATCGGCTCCTCCAGGCTACCTTTCTCCGCGAGTATCTTAAACTCATCAATTAGCATAGGTTTTAACTCCACCCCCAGCTTTCTCTCAAGCTCTATGGTTCGATATTCTAACTCCGGCTTATTGCATTCCAAAAAATAGATTTTTGGCCTTCTCTTCTTCAAGCTTTGATTTAGTTCCAACTTATGGCAGACTACGGATGCGAATTCCTCATAGCTAATACCCAAAGATTTTGCCTTCTCTATTGCCTCCTCCAGTATGTCAGTTAATTTCTGCATATTGACCTCCGATATAGAACAGCATCCCTCCCTGATGAAACAACCCTTCCCCCGTTCGCACAACAAAAAACCCTCCTCCTCTAATTCTCTTAAAGCTTGCAGTACGGTATTCTGGTTAATTCTCAGGTACGCTGCCAGCTCTCTTATAGTAGGAAGTTTAGCATGTGGCTTTAGCTGCCCGGTTTCGATGAGGAATTTAATCTGCTCCTTTAGCTGGTACCTAATGGGGAAGCCACTCTTTTTGTTTATTTTTAATTGCATAACCTTCCCTTATTTTGTTATAGTAATATATAACAAGATAATTCTTTGTCAACCCCTTTGATCTGAAATGTGATATCTCTCTCAATGACATTAAGATGGCTGAGGACCTTATCATTGAGAGAATAGCAACTGGCAGCCTTTTTCGCTTTACCCCCAAAATTGGCAATGAAAATATCACTCATGGGGCGGCCTCTCATATAAAAATTATTTTCCCTGGAGATAGAGTAGAAATTTATCGGATTCTACCCCGGAGGACCGAAGCCGTATCCCAGTGTAAGTAGAGATACCTATTTCCAACTCAGTGGCTCTTTTGATCTGAGGGTGATTCCACATGTTCTGAGATTGAATCTGGGAAGTGGTTCCCAGTATCTTAAGCAGGCCCAGCCCGGTGAGGTCGATGGCAATGCGGTCAGGGGAGGCTATAATCATCCCGGGAGACCTTGCCTTACCACTGGCAGGGCCTCCGGAGACCAAGACTTTGCTAGCATCCATAACATTTAATTGGGGTTGAAAGGCAAGATTTAATTCGGCAATCATTTCCTTAAAATACGGGGAGCGATGCATTATATTCCGGTCCTGCGTGGAAATGAGTCCCACAAAATTTTTCAGGGACATAGAAAAATCCGCTAAAAAGTGAGTTTTGGCTACCGGAAGATTGACGATATGATCGACTTCCTCAAGTAATTTGGGAATCTTAAATCCCCTTTCCCAGTATTTTGCTCCTTGAGGTCTAACTTTAACCCACTCCTCCTTCTCCAAGGCTATAACCTCCGCTCCCGCCTTGCGAGCTGCCTGCGCAATTCCCACTGTTTCCATATTGTACATGGTATCAGACCATCTTCCTGGGCCCGAACGGTCGGCTACTATGACTCTTTTTGCTCCCGCCTGCTTCACCATACGCACTACCTCTCCCACCACCCGGGGATTAGTAGTTCCCGGATAAGCATCGTAGGAATTAACGTTAGGCTTCACGAGGACTACGTCTCCTGGTTTGATGAAACTTAATCCCCCGGCCAGAGATATAGCCTTTCGGACAGATTCCTGGATAGTTGCTTCCTTGACCACACTCACTATCACCTTCTCTTGTTTTTGATTGGCAAGAGCCAAGGCAAAATCCATTTTGAACTTCCCCGGCTGACCGGATAGAACTTTTCTTCTGCTTTCCCAAGCGAATAAAGAAGTATCACTTTTAAATCTTCCCTCGGACCATATCCAACTTAAAAGCCCTAAAATGGAGAAGAACAAAATGTGTATCAGGGTAAGAAGGACCCTAGCAGTTTTTCGCATATTTCATTCTCCATCGACTTGATGTTCTCTTGTTTCATCCGTTGTCCTCATTATCGTGCAGTCATGATAGTATAAACTTAGATTGCTTCAGCTTCTTCACGGGCAATTTGGCACCAACGGATCACATTCTGGGGATTGTTGGCAATGGTATGATTGTCTTTCATGATTATCTCGACCCGGCAATTACGAGTGATGCGCAAGGCTCTGCGCAGTCCAGTCCGGATGCGTTCTTCGTTCAAGGACGGTACAGCCAATTCACCCGGATGCGGCTTCATCGAATAAATATACTCATCGCCCAGTTTCTCTGCCATGTCAGCTAAATTGGCCCAGGGAGAGACCGAAACGCGCCGAAGTCGGGGCATCTTTTTCACTACGTGCCAGCGCCTATCCAATGGCTCGCAACAACCATAACAGTTCAGCCCAAACCGTTCAAGAATAGATAGCTGATACGGGAAAATAAACTCGGCAAACATCTCCGGGGAAAAGGTAGTGGTTTCTTGGCTCTCACAGAACCCCCACATGTCGCGGGTGCGTACCGTTTTGCCATCAAAATCTTTCCAGGGCAGTTCCCGGGTGCAACCAAACCCACCCGAACCCACATAGGTTCCATCGCTGTTCAAACTCAAGAGGCCGTTTTTTTCGAGAAAGTCAAGTTTGGCTAAAGTCCCGTCGCGCAGAATCCCCATCAGTTGATGGAGCTTGTCGGGATAGTCATAAATATCAAACATGATCTGCTCCAGACCGCGCAGGTTAACTAAGGTCCAGGTCATTCCCAGACTCCACCACCATCTTCCTTTGAGTCTCACGGCTAACAAGTCGCCCAAGACCTTTTTAGCTAATAAGAGAAGCTTATCGGTCGCTTCATAATCTACGGAAATATGAGGAAAATGTAGTTTGCTAAGGTCCTGGTAGGATTTTAAGGGGGCGTCCCAAGTATAAGAGCCGCCATCCTCACCACCAATTTTGGTCTCATGCATTCCCCAATCGGTCTCGACATACATATAAGGGACGTCGAAATATGGCTCGATTACCCGGTCATCACCCATAGATTCGCCCCAAAATATTTCCTTGCGTAGGATCATTTCCCATTCCCGGGCTAGTTGCCCACGGCATTGCATTTGCTCATCGGTGATAATTTCATTCCAACCGTTCTCTGGATCACAAAAAATGAGGGGACGAGTGGGCTGCAAGGCATTGTGGCGGTACCAAAGGTCTCGTTTCTCATCTTCGATAGGACACGCTGCCAATTCAGCAACTCGACCAGCCAGGTACCGCAACATTTCTTGATCTCCTCTACCTATTACCAGTTTATCAACACTAATCGTTTTTTGAGCCAGAGACGCTTGCGCTTGATCACTCATATGAGGATACCTCCGTTTAATGGTCAACCTTAAGGTTTAAAAAACTTTGGTAGCGTCTTATGATGGTTTTTATTTCTGGGTAAGTTTTCGCTTCTCTCATTTTTCAAAATAAAGGGTTAAACAAGTTAAAAGCTTTACCCCGCTGGTCAAGAGTGGCTTTGTCCTTTAAAAAGCTACCCGAAGAGACAATTCGCACCCCCTGTTGCTTTTTGAGATTTCTAAGGTGTCTGTCTGCAGAGATGATATATTCTGCTTTGGCTTCTATAGCGCATTCTAGGAATTTATTATCCGCTGGGTCTTTTTGGATAACCTTTAATCTCTTAGAAGGCGCAACCATCTCCATGTTCTTTCTTGCCTTAAGCAAGGAAAGCAGCTCTCCTGCTTCTTTATTCAGCCTATTGAATCGTGGGATTATGTTCAAATACTCTTTCAGGATGACCTCAGAGGCACAGAGAGTTATTTCCCCTTTTTTCCAAAGCTCTACTACAGTTCGTGACTTGCCTTTCCAAAAACTAGCTATAAAAGTACTAGTGTCAATTACTACCCTCAACTACCACTCCAGCAGCCTCAAAATATTTTCACCGAAAATCTTTTCCTGCTCTTCTTCGGCCACTCCCAGCTCATCTAATATTCTCTTTTGATCGAGAAAGATGTCGTATCTGTATCCTCGGGGGAAAAAATTGGAGTCGGTTCCGAAGATGAGCCTACTCGACCCGGCCGCTTCCAGGAATCTCTGGAAGATCTCTTTGAGAGTAATTTTATATGGAAGATAATTAATCCAAGCGTTGGAGCTTGAGGTATCATAATAAATGTTGGAGCACTGGTAAGCCAGAAAAAGCGCTTCTCTAGTGAAACCACAACCAAAATGGGCAATGATGAAGTTAACTTCGGGATATTTCAACGCCACCGGATGAAGATCCAGAGGGTTTCCGTAAAGAAGATTTGCTCCGGGCCCAATGTTCAGTCCGAAATGAATCATCACCGGAACCTTATATTTTTCCACCACCGGATAGATTTTTTCCGCCTCCGGATCGTTGACATGGAAGAAGTGATTGACAGGATAGAGTTTTATCCCTTTCAGACCTGCCTGAAAATCCTCCTCCAGGATCTCATCGGCATTTTCCTGAGTGGGATCAACGCTGGTAAATCCAATGAATCTATCACTAACCTTGCCCAGAGCAATCATTTCCTTGAGATTATGAGTAAAGGGGAGAAAAATCCCCCTTTCTATCTGGTAACGGTTAAATTCCGAGAGCCACTTTTTGACTGTGGTATGAAAATCGAATAGTTCAAATTCTGGAATCCTCAGTCTTTTTCGGCGCTCCTTTATCTCCTTTTCCTCCAGCCCCCTCTCGCTTCTCATCTTCTCCATCATTTCCCTGGTGATAAAGTGCAGGTGTGCGTCCACAACTTTCATTAATGACCTCCTCAAGAAGAACCTGGAGAGGAAAAACCTCTCCCTTCGAGTGCTTTCGTCTTGGCCAGCTTTTCCTCCACTCGATACTCGTCCGAAGACAAAGCCCAAGCTATTTAACTCTATCAACCGGCAAGAATGTGTCAAGAAAAAAATGAGCCTTTTTCACCATTCTTGGCAAATAATTTTTTTCCAGTATTATGATAGAAGTAGGTAAGTATCATTTAATGCTATCTCTCACAATAAGTGCAGGGAATATGAAATTCTTAATTGTCGGGGATAAGGAAGAGCCACTTCTGTACGATTATTTCGATAAAAGTCGCTTTCCGGGGATAGATTTGATTCTCTCAACTGGAGATCTGAGGCCCGGGTATCTTTCTTTTCTTATGACTATGTTTAATAAACGCCTCTATTATGTAAGAGGGAATCACGACATTATTTATAGAGAGAAGCCTCTAAAAGGTGGAAGAAATATTGATGGTCAAATAGTAATTTATAAAGGAATAAGAATACTAGGGCTTGAAGGTTCTATGTGGTATGGAGGAAGAGGGATAGAATATAGGGAAAAAGAAATGTGGTGGAAAGTGCTCAAAGTCAGGCCGCGAATTTGGCTTAAAAGAGGGGTGGATCTTATTCTTACCCACGCTCCTCCCAAGGGCATACATGAGGGAAAGGACCAATGTCATAAAGGATTTAGTTCCTTTAGGAATTTAATCGTTCGTTATCAACCTCGCTATTTTATCCACGGTCACCAACACCTCATCTATCCTCACGCTGGTGAGCGGGTCACTCAGATAGGCAAAACCCAAGTTATCAATTGCTATGGTTACTACATCCTGGAGAATATCTGAGGTAAAGAGTTTGCTCCCCTACCCTATCTAGTATCCTTTTTAGTAAACGTAGCTCAAGATAAGACTACCGTCGGCATCTCTAATGAAGATGGTGTCCCCATCATTGTTCCAGATGGGCCTTCTGCTTCCCCAGAAAATCTTACTCCTGGATGTGAGCATAACCTCGGCGGACCAACTCTTCGTTAACGAACGTCTCACCCACAAAGACATAGGCGAGAAACCGACCATCTTTATCCTGCGAGGGATGGCAGGGCTCAAGCCGGATTTCTTTTCCTCCCACTAACTCATTGTTGGCCCGGGTAGCTTCCTCGAACTGGGAATCGTCTCTTTCTGGAGCATTAATTCCTAGATAACGAATGCGTTGGCCGTCCTCTAAAAGACAAGTATCGCCGTCAATCACTTAGATGACGGTGACGGTCTCTCTAGGTGCGGCTGCCAAGATTAGAAGCCCACACAGCACAATCGAGATAAGCTTCAAGTACCCTGTCAAGTG
>JAUWXE010000094.1 GCA_030616535.1 Candidatus Aerophobota bacterium | reverse complement strand
TCCGCCACTGTTTTCCAACATGAATAAAGCCGATCTCACCTATATTGGCAAAGGGTTTATTCTTCACATAGAAACTACTGTAATCATCTTTATCTTTTCCCTCACCTATATCTGGCATCCAGAACCAGTTGCGAAACCTCGGGCTTCCTCCAGGGAGATTGCTTACAAATTCTCGCACCCGGGGATCATTCTTTTCAAAGGCATTCCAGGGAAGCCCATAATTACGATAGGATACCTTGTCCACCACATCGCCTTGCTTGTTTTTTAAAATCACCGTATCCCGATAATCATCCAGAATTTCCCTGCCTATAATTTTTCCTTCTATTTTTATGACTATGTTAAACAAAAACTTGAAACTGCGGCCAGGCATCGTTCCCTGTAATCTTTTTGTGCCCAGAGAGGTCTTGATCTTCCACCCACTAATTTTGCAGCTACTATCATAAGGGTTGAAAAGTTCAATCCACTCTATTTCTATATCCACTTTCACTTTTTTAGTCTCGGCAGCCTCTGCCACTCTTTCTCCCAGGATTCTAAAAATGGCTGAGGTTTGCCTCTCCACTTCGTCTTCAGATTCATGCTCCTTTATGATTTTATCCAACTCTAGTTTTAGCTCCCTTTCTTTTTCTGAAGTTCCTTTTTTTACCTCTTCCAGTATGGAGGAGGAGCCTATTTTTATTTTCTCATCAATTTTTTCTTTGACCTTTTCCTTTAATTTCTCCTCCAGAAACCTAACTCCTCCTTCGGCCAGTCCGGCTACAGCCATGTGAACCGAGCTGGTAAAATGGGGCATTACCTCATTGATGTAAGGCGTGCGCTCAAGACCATATTTGCCGTTGCACTGGGTAGGACGATCGTCTTCATCTCTAAAATCAACCATATTGGCAGCTATCTGATCGGCCGCTCCAGGAGAAATTCCTGCCTTCTGGAGAGTCTGGCTAATCTTAAGGACGGAAGCTGTATTAATATTAATCCTTAAGTTCCCTTCTCTATCCACATTCTTGTCATAAGAATATATGGTAAGATAATCTTTTATTTTGTTGAAGGTTTTATCTCCTATTCCAGGAATGAGCCTTACCTCCTCTATCGTATTAAAGGGATTATCATCTCCATAAGGTACATCAGGACAGAACTCGTCTGGCTCATCCACTCCTTCATCTGGCTCGTCAATCTGGCCATCTCCGTCATTGTCGATGCCGTCAGACTGAAGAACTGCCCTATCCTGGTCATCATCTACGCCTTTAACTCCTGGGGCCCCATCTTTGCCGTAGCGATATTTTATAATAGCCTGGACTCCTTCATTTTCCTCGTCGATCTGGCCATCTTCATCATTATCTATCCCATCGGAGCAGAGTTGTTTGTTGATGGCCGTTACTGCCCCCAGATTAATCTCCCAGGAAGTCCATCCTTCATGATATTTTCCCCTCCCCACTATATTCAGGTTGATCTTGGAGGCTTCGTCAAAAATACCTAGTCTCTCACCTTTTTCATTCTCTCCGGGGTTCTCAGCTTCAGATACTTCATAGTTTCCCTCTCCCAGGGATTCTTGAAAACCCCTTGCCCAGGGCTCATAAAGATCATCGTATTCATTGGTGTCGTTTCTAAGTTCCGCTATAGCTCTTTCTATACCTGCCTGAGCAAGATAATTTGCCTTGAGGCTATCCTCATAATTGGAAACTGCGGCATCTTCTAGTCTCATCCGGTAAAGAAAACTGATCCCTATGGTTCCCAGAAGAGCCAGAAATACGAAGGCGAGAATCAGGGCAATCTGCCCATTCTCTTTTCGGACGATATTGAGTAGCGATTTTTTAAATTTCATGAGACTTTCAACAAGAGCTTGCAATTCTGCGGCCAACTGTTCACTTTACCTTAATTATACTAATAATGGCTATGACAATAAGAAGTTCTATAACTGTGAATCTGGCGGTTTTTTCCATAATTTCCTTTTAATTTTAAGAATTTTTCTCTGAACACATTATAGCACAGAAAATTGTTCTGACAACGCTAAATTCGCTTGAATAAAGATAAATCCTGGCTCATCTATCTTCCTACCCAAAATAAAATTGGAGTTCTCAAAGTTCCTTCAAGGCCACGCTTGACATTTCCTTTGCCTGGTATAGTATAGAAAGATTTGATCTGGTGTGGAGATGATAAAAGTAGGCTTAATAGGGTGTGGCACCATAGGTGGTGCTATGGCTAAAGAGATTGATCAAAGAATCCCGGAGATGAAGCTAGTAGCTGTATGTGACAGAAATGAAGTAAAGACTCGTAAGTTAGCCGAATCTCTGAATCAAAAACCAGATTTAACCACTCTAGATGAGTTAATAGAGGCCTCGGATCTAGTTATAGAAGCAGCTTCGGCGAAGATAGTAGCTGAGCTGGTTGAAAAAGCTATAAACCGAGGGAAGGACATCATGGTGATGAGTGTAGGAGGGCTGGTAGATAGTCTAGATCTTTTTGAAAAAGCCAAAGAGAAAGGATGTCGGGTGTATTTTCCCTCGGGAGCAATTGCTGGTTTGGATGCGATAAAGGGGGCAAAAGAAAGTCGGATAGATTCGGTGACCTTAACTACTTATAAACCCCCTTCTGGGCTTCAGGGTGCTCCTTATCTAGCCAAGAAAGGAATCAAACTGAGCGAAATTAAGGAAAAAACGGTTCTTTTTGAGGGGAGCTGTCGGGAAGCGGTGAAAGCCTTTCCTCAGAATATTAATGTGGCAGCCAGCCTGGCCTTCGCCGGAGTAGGACTGGAAAAGACCAGGGTGAGAATGATAGTAGACCCTGCCCTAAAACGAAATGTTCATCACATAGTAGTAGAAGGAGAGTTCGGTAGATTGGAAACCCGGACCGAAAATCTGCCATCCCCTATTAATCCTAAGACTAGCTATCTAGCTGTTCTCTCGGCAATTGCCACCCTTAAAGGGATAGTTAACCTCTTAAAAGTGGGAACTTAGGACAAAAACCGGCAATTTAGAAAGGTAAAAACCGTTGGACATATCTGTAGCCAGACCCATTATCCAGAGTGCTCTGAGGGAGGATATAGGAAGGGGCGATTTTACCAGCCAGGCCATAGTCCCATCTTCTTTGACAGGGAAGGCTTGTATAATAGCGGAAGAGGAAGGAATTCTGGCAGGAATAGAGGTAGCTAAAGAGGTCTTCAGGCTGACTTCGGGTGAGAAAGTTGAGTTTATTAGCGAATTAAAGGATAAAGATTCGCTAAAAGAGGGGCTTCCTATATTTATTCTCCAGACCGATATTTTAGCTATTCTTAAAGGGGAAAGGGTGGCTTTGAATTTTTTAGGGCGACTTTCTGGGATCGCTACTTTAACTAAAGAATATGTTGATTTAGCCAGTCCTTTCAGGGTAAAAATCCTTGACACCCGGAAAACAACTCCCAACCTGCGAATTCTGGAAAAATATGCGGTGAGAGTAGGAGGCGGGCTCAGTCACCGCTTCGGCCTTGACAGTGGGATATTGATTAAGGATAACCATATTCGGATATGTGGATCACTGAAGAAAGCTGTGAAAAGGGTCCGTCAAACAATTCCTCCTTTGTGGAAGATAGAGGTGGAGGTAAATGATTTATCTCAGGCCAAAGAAGCTGTGGAGGTGGGGGTTGAGGCAATAATGCTTGATAATATGAGACTGGAAGAGATAAAGAAAGCAGTAAATCTGATTCGCCAACAAGAGAAAGAAATAATAATTGAGGCTTCGGGAGGAATAAATCTCGAAAATGTTGCCGAGGTAGCAAAAAGTGAAGTAGATTTGATCTCGGTTGTTAGCTTAACTAAGGCCGCTAGAAATCTAAACATGCGTCTTGAGATTATGAAAGAGTAGGTTGAGGACTTTGCCAAGGATAGATTTACACATTCATACTATATTTTCAGATGGTACTTATACTCCGGAAGAAGCGGTGCTGCAGGCAAAGAAGCTGGGACTTGTAGCTATCTCCATAACCGATCATGATAGTGTTGCGGGGTTGGATAGAGCCTTAGCCGCAGGGGAAAGGCTCGGAATAGAAGTAGTCCCGGGAGTAGAGATGAGTACCGACGTAGGAGAAGATGAGATTCATATTCTTGGCTATTTCCTAGATTGGAAAAAGGAGGATTTCCTGCGGCAGCTGGAAAGATTTCAGGCTGCTCGGGCAAGTCGAAATCAGAAACTACTCAAGAAATTAGACAACCTGGGAATGAGGGTTGATTATAGAGAGGTGAGAAAGCTAGCTCCTCATGGAGTAATCAGTCGTCTTCACATTGCTCGTTTGATGGTGGAAAAGGGTTATGTG
>JAUWXE010000033.1 GCA_030616535.1 Candidatus Aerophobota bacterium | reverse complement strand
CTCAGAACAGATATTTATCGATTTGTGCTTGAGATTCTCAGCCTGGTAGAGAAGATAAGTTCCCTGGGCGGCATCCTTAACGTAGGTAAACCCCAGTTTCTGATCAGCACCCTTCTCCAGTTTTAGATTGGGAAGACCCTCAAGAGGTCCTAAAAGGTTTTTAAACAGCTCAGTTTGCTGGGAAGGAAGCCTTCCCGGACCAAAGAAAAAGTAAAGACGAGCACTCCGAAAATCAAGACCATAGTGATTCTCATATTGCTGACCAATAAGCTCTCCGGCCACCTTGCTGGCACCATATAGGTCGCCGGGATGAAGAGGATGAGTAAGCTCAGAAGGGCTGTCTTTTACTTCTCCGTATACTGCTCCTGAGCTAGCAAAGACAAATTTCTTAATTTTAAAGAGTCTGGCCAGCTCCAGCATATTGATAGTCCCGGTCAGGTTTATCGCGAGACCTTGATGAGGATTTCCCCAAAGAGCAGGGTCGGCGGTTACAGCTACTGTATGGATGATTCCCTCAATTTTTTCCTGATACCGAATAAATACTTCCGTAAGTTTTGCAAAATCGAGCACACTTGCCCGGATAAATCTAATCTTGTCTTTTACTTTCTTGAGATAATCAAGGTCTTTATCTACCACATCGAGGACTATAACCTCTTTTCCCTCTCCGGCAAATCGGTAGGTAAGCCAGGACCCTAATTGTCCATAACCTCCAGTGATGAGAACAGCCATTGACTTACTCCTTACAGTTGTGTGAACTTTAGCTAACAGGAATGAGAAGTATCTTGCATCCTTCGCCTGAAATTGCTATATTGAAAGCCTTCTCGAAGTCTTCTAAGGAAAACTTATGAGTAATGATAGGATCTATATTGAGTTTTCCCGAGGAAAGAAGATCCTCGGCTATCTCCCAGGTTCTCCATATTTCCCTTCCAAATAATCCTCTGATCCTGGCTTCCTTGAGAATAATTTGAGGAGATCCATCGATCCTTAGAAGCTCCTCAGGATGACCTATCATAAATAACTTCCCCCCAACCCTTAAGTAATTAAATGCTTTCTCTAAGGCTTCAGCATTACCCGAAGCCTCGATTATCACTCCTGCTCCATTTCCGTTGGTCAGAGATAAAACTCTATCCAGGAGGGATTCTTTTTGAGGATTAACCAGATGGGTTGCTCCCATTCTCCTGGCTATGTTTAGTCTTTCCTCGTTAATATCGGCGGCGATAATCTCTTCAGCTCCTTTTATCCTCGAAATTCCTACCGCAAATTGTCCGATAGGCCCACATCCTATGACCACTATGGAATCTGCCTCCACTTCTCCTTCATATACTGCCCTCAAGGGTATCCCCATTGGTTCAAGAAGACATCCTTTCTCAAAAGGTAAGTCCTCAGGTAGTTTCCTGGTGGAGACCTCGGGTATTATAGAGTATTCAGCAAAACAACCATTTACACTGTGGCCAAAAAGTTCCATATTCTGGCAGGTGTGGGGGCGGTTGTGCTGGCATTGCCAGCATTTTCCACAGGGAATATGGGTTTCCGCCGCTACCTTATCTCCTAGTTTTACCATCTTAACTTCTTTGCCTACTTTTACCACTACACCTGAGCATTCATGGCCGGGGATAAAGGGTAAGGATTTCACCAAGCTCCTAATTTTGGAGGTCCATTTATATAATTTCAAATCCGAGCCACATATAGCAGCAGCTTTTATTTTAACCAGAACCTCCTTCTCCTTGGGCTCAGGTACAGGCATCTCCTCAAGATCAAAACCCACAGCCTCTTTCTTTTTTAAAATCGCCTTCAAGCCATTTTCTCCTTTCGCTCTTTAGCTTAAATTTAGTTCTTCCCTCATTCTTTTATTTTTCAATCATGGAAATTTCAAAAATTTCGGCATTTTCGAATAAGATAACTGAGCCATAATAAGGGATTTTTCTAAAAGAGTCAATTTGACAGCTCCACCAAATTATACTAAACTTAATTATCCAGATTGGGTTAGTATAGGGGTATAGGAACTTCAATAATTTCTCTGAATTGTTATCAAGTAAACCTCGGCAGACCAGATATCAGAAAAAAAGAGGGGAGCAGGTTCGACTTGCTCGAGTGAAGCGAGAGTCGGCTTTGCCGATCGAGCCGTCGAGGGGGGATATTTCCCCCCTCGAGTATCTTGAGGCAGAGCCCAAGGAGGTAGGTTAAGATGCCTTTATATCGATACAAATGCATTGGCTGCGGTGAAGAGTTTACCCGCCTGGTAAATCTGGGCCAGGAAAATGGACTTAAATGCGCAAAATGCGGTGGCTCCCGGCTGGAAAAACTTCTTCCCCGATTTATCAGCGGGAGAACCAAAGAAGGTCCAGTAGCTGGAACGAGTAGCTGTGCCACCTGCCGAGCACCAAGCTGTGTCCCCTGCCATAGATAAAACAGGAGGGAAATATTTTAATGAGCCTCTGGGCCGAAAGATTTACTGAGGAGACCGATGAGCTGGTGAAGGATTTCACCTCCTCTATTGACGTAGATAAGAAACTCTACCGCCACGATATAGCCGGGAGCATTGCTCATGTCAAAATGCTCTCCAAGGTGGGGATCATCGAGGAAAAGGAGGCTCAAAAGATCATCCTGGCCCTGGAAGAAATAAAAGAAGACTTAGATAAGGGAAAGCTTGACTTCAGCGGGAAAGAGGACATTCATATGGCTATAGAGGAGGAGGTAATAAGAAGAGCTGGGGATGCTGGCAAAAAGCTTCACACGGCAAGATCCAGAAATGACCAGATAGTCCTGGATGAAAGACTTTTCTTGAGAGAGGAGATAAGCGAAATCCTCCACCTTATAGCTAAGTTTCAAAAGGCGATCCTTGAGTTTGCCGAAAAAAATAGACAGGTTATCCTTCCCGGCTATACGCACCTACAATATGCCCAGCCAGTTCTTCTCTCTCACCACCTTTTAGCTTATTTTTGGATGCTACAACGGGATAAACTACGGTTAAAAGACTGCTATGAGAGAGTCAATGTCCTACCCCTGGGGGTAGGAGCTCTGGCTGGAACGTCTTTGCCCATTGATAGAGACTATGTGGCCAGGCTTTTAAATTTTCCCCTTATTACTGAGAATAGTATGGATACCGTGAGTGACCGTGATTATGTCATTGAATTCTTATGTTGTGCGGCTCTTTTAATGATGCATCTTTCCCGTCTCTCAGAGGATCTCATCCTCTGGTCATCTCCTGCCTTTTCCTTTGTTGAAATAAGTGATGCCTTTACCACCGGCTCCAGCCTTATGCCGCATAAAAAGAATCCTGATGCGGCCGAACTCACCCGGGCAAAAACGGCCAGAGTTTATGGGGATCTTTTCTCTCTTCTCACCACTATGAAAGCTCTTCCCCTCTCTTACAATCGAGACCTACAGGAAGATAAATCTTCCTTATTTGAGGCGGTGAAGATTATCAAGCAATGTCTAAAACTTTACCCCAGGATGATGGGTAAGATAAAGCTAAAGCCTGAGAATATGAAAAAACAGGCCCAAAAAGGCTTTTTCGCAGCCACGGACCTGGCCGATTATCTGGTAGAGAAAGGTGTTCCTTTCAGAGAAGCTCACGGAATGGTGGGTAAATTGGTTAAACACTGTTTAAAGGAAAATAAAAGTTTTGAGGATCTAACTTTGAAAGATTATGGGAAGATTTCTCCCCTTTTTGAGGCCAATGTTTTCCAGAGGATAAGGCTGGAAGAATCTGTTTTTAATAAAGAATCAAGCGGGGGTACCGGAAAAAAGTCCCTGGCCAGACAGATAAAACTGGCTAAGGAGAAACTGGAGGAAGGAGAAAGCTTCATTGGCCACTAATAGAAAAAGCTATTTTCACTATAAGGAGGGAGAACTTTTCTCTGAAGAGGTGGCGCTTGGCCAGGTGGCTGAGGAGGTAGGGACTCCCCTTTATCTTTACAGCTATAATAGCTTAATCGAGGGTTACCGGGAGGTTTCCCATGCCTTCCGTAAACTCTCCCCCTTAATTTGTTACTCATTGAAGGCCAATGGAAATCTTACCCTTTGCCGGATTCTAGCTACCGAAGGTGCGGGAGCAGACATTGTCTCAGGAGGAGAGCTATACAAAGCCCTTCAGGCTGGATTCCCTCCTCAAAAAATAGTTTTTGCCGGACCGGGAAAAAATGAAGAGGAGATAGAATACGCCTTAAGAGAGAATATCTTTATCTTTAACGTAGAGTCAGAAGGAGAGCTAAAATTAATAGAAAATCTCAGCCAAAGATTGAACCACCCCGCCAGAATCTCCTTGCGCATAAATCCCGATGTGGATGCTAAAACTCACCGCTACATCACCACCGGTAAAAAGGAAAATAAGTTCGGTCTTGACTTCGATGAGGCAGAGAAACTATACTCCCAGATTAAAAAATCGCCCCTCTTAGAGCCGGTAGGGATTCATTTTCATCTCGGCTCCCAGATAACCAGCCTTCAGCCTTATCTTGGGGCTCTGGAAAAGATCCTGGATTTTCTCGAGCCACTTAAAGAAAAGGGACTGAATCTAAAATATATCAATATGGGAGGGGGATTTGGCATCAGTTATGAGGAAGGAAAGCTCCCTTTAAACATTAAGGACCTAGCAGAAAAAATCTATTCATTGATAAAGAAAACCGGGGCAAAATTAATCCTTGAGCCAGGAAGATTCTTGGTGGGACCGGCCGGGGTCTTAATCACTCAGGTACTTTATAAAAAGAATAGAGGAAAAAAGAGATTTATCATTGTAGATGCGGGGATGAACGATCTCATTAGACCATCCCTTTACGGAGCCTATCACCAGATAAAAAAACTAAAAGAACCTCATGAGGCATATCCCCCTGAGGTGGTGGATATAGTGGGTCCTGTCTGTGAGTCAGGAGATTTTTTTGCTCGGGAAAGAAAGCTTCCCCCAATCACAGAAGGAGAGTATCTGACCATCATGGATACAGGAGCCTATTGCTTTAGCATGAGTTTTACTTACAATGCTCGGCCCAGACCAGCAGAAGTGTTGGTAAAGAAGAATCACTGGTGGATAATTCGAGAAAGAGAAACTTATGAAGATCTGGTTGAGGAGGAGTCCGTTCCTGAGGAATTATTCTTTTCCTTTAAAGATCCTTCCCTGAGTTTTAAATCTCGCTCCCTGAGGGAAAAGAAAGCCCTTCTTGCTCCCATCCCTTTCACCAAGATGCAGGGAAGTGGCAATGACTTTATCGTCATTGATAACCGCTCTCATCTTATCAAGAATAGACCCGAATTTGCCAGAAGAGTATGTCCCAGAAAGACAGGGATCGGAGCAGATGGAGTTCTGCTTCTGGAAAAATCTCGTGTGGCTGATTTTAAAATGCGTATCTTCAATCCTGATGGCAGCGAGCCGGGAATGTGTGGAAATGGAGCCCGATGCATAGCTAGATTTGCCCACCTTAAGAAAATGGTAGGGGAAAAGTGCTCTTTTGAGACCTTATCAGGAAAAATTTTCTCTCAGGTAAAAAAAGATGGGGTCTGCATAAGAATGAAAGATCCTTCCCCTCCTCACTTAAATTTAGAGATAAACCTGGGGGATGGCTCCTACACGGGCCATTTTCTGGATACGGGAGTGCCTCACTTTGTTCTCTTTGTCCCGCAGGTAGAAAAGATTGATCTTCCCGAAATGGGATCCAGGATAAGGTATCATAGAAAGTTTCAGCCAGGGGGAACTAATGTTGACTTTGCCGAAATAAAGGATGAGACTGTGAGGATGAGAACCTACGAAAGAGGGGTAGAGGCAGAGACTTTAAGTTGCGGTACCGGAGCAGTAGCTACTGCTATAGCGGCAAATCTCGTCTACACCCTCAGTTCTCCGGTGAAGATAAAAACCCTCGGGGGAGACCTGAAGGTCTATTTTCACAAATCAGGCCCCCATAAATTTACTGAGGTTTTCCTGGAAGGGGAGGCAGAAGTGGTATACGAGGGAAAATGGGAAGGGGAGGTTAGCTAATGTTCAAAGGATGTTATGTAGCCATAGTTACCCCTTTCAAAGGGGGAAAGGTAGATGAGGATAGTTTCCGTAAGCTCATTGGGTTTTGTCTGGAAAAGGGAGTGAATGGAATAGTTCCCTGTGGAACCACGGGAGAGTCACCTACCCTATCCTTTGACGAACATAAACGATTGATAGAGATAACTGTAAAGGAGGTCAATCATCGAGTTCCAGTAATGGCCGGGACTGGTTCCAACAGCACTCGTGAGGCCGAGGAGTTAACTCAATTTGCCCGGGAGGCCGGTGCAGATGCTGCCCTGGTAATCACTCCCTATTACAATAAACCTACCTCTAAGGGTCTGGAAGCTCATTACCGGAAATTGGCGGCTATTGATCTTCCTCTTATTATCTACAATGTTCCCTCACGCACGGGAGTAAATATTGATGCGGCATTGGTGGCTAAATTAAGTAAGCTCCCCCACATAGCAGGCATTAAAGAGGCAAGTGGCAATATGGACCAGGTATCCAGTATTGTGTCTTTATCCGACCTTAACTTTTCTGTTCTTTCCGGAAATGACTCTCATACTCTGCCCATTCTATCTCTTGGTGGAGTGGGGGTAATATCGGTGGTAGCCAACATCATACCCCAGGAGATATCTCAAATGGTGGACGCTTACTTAAAGGGAAAGATCAGCAAGGCAAGGGAACTTCACTACAAGACATATCCCCTCTGCCAGGCTATATTCATAGAGACCAATCCCCTTCCCATAAAGACAGCCATGGCCCGTCTGGGGATGATTGAGCCAGAGTGGAGACTTCCTCTAGATGGGATGAAAAAGGAGAATGAGAAAAGGTTGGAGAAGGCTCTGGCTGACTATGGACTGCTTTAATCTATGAAGAGCGTATATCTTGATCCTTCCATTCCTTCTGCTTGCTGCGAGACTTCCCAGCCGCAGCGCCGAAAGATCACTCGTGAGTGGTGGAAGGTCAAGATTCCTCATTATCGGGTGATAATCTCCAGGTTAACGGTTGAGGAAATAAAGGCCCTGGAAACTAAAGATAAAAGAGAGGCTATCCTCTCCTTAATTGGTGATTTTCCTACTCTGGAGATCTCCCCCCTGGTCGAGAAACTAGCTAGAAGGTACGTCGAGGAAAAGATCATCCCGCCCAATGCCTTCAACGATGCCCTACATCTGGCACTGGCCGTGATAAATAAAGTCGATATATTTGTTAGCTGGGATTTTGCCCATCTGGTCAAAACCCAGATAGAAAGAAAAATAAATGCCTATAATCTAATTAGCGGTCACCCCCGCATCAGGATTACCACGCCCGAGAATCTTATGAAACAAGAAGGAGGCTAAAGTGCTGAAAAGATTCTCCCTTTCTACCCATTCCCGGACAGAGTTAATCGATATCACCTCTCAAGTGGAGGATATAGTAAAACAGGCCCAGGTAAAAGAGGGAACCTGCCGGGTATTTGTTCCTCATACCACGGCCGGAATCCTTATCAATGAAGGAGCTGACCCCAGTGTGAGAAGAGATATCCTAAATCAACTGGATAAGATCGTTCCCTTGAGCGGTGATTATCAACATCGGGAAGGAAACTCCCCTGCTCATATAAAAGCATCTTTAGTTGGCTCCTCTGAGACCATATTCATCGAGGCCGGCCGATTAGTCCTGGGCACCTGGCAGTCCCTTTATTTCTGTGAGTTCGATGGCCCCCGCCACCGCCAGGTAATAGTGAAGATTGAGTAGACCTTTTACCAGAATGCGCGCGGCATCATTATAGCCAGAGGAATTTTTTTAGCTTCCTTGACAATCGCTTCCTCTACTGCCACGCTTATCCATCGAAAAAACAAATTTCTATCAATAAATGAGTGAAAGTAACTCTGTATTAGGTATCATTAGGGAATAAGATTGATTCCTCAATAAGGGGAGGGTTTAGAAATGTATGCCAAAGTCAACCATGAGGCTCTGGAATTCCTAACCGGTCTATTCGGTAAAGATAGGGTTTTGCTCGATCCTGATCTGCTAGAGATGTATACCCACGATGAGGTCCCTGGCCTGAAGGCCCAGCCGGAGGTGGTGGTCAGGGCGACAACGGCGGAACAGATCTCAAAGCTCATGAAATTCGCTAATGAGAAAAGAATTCCTATAACTCCGCGCGGCGCTGGTTATGGTCTCTCCGGTGGGGCAGTCCCTGTTTGCGGAGGGATAGTCCTCTCCCTGGAAAAGATGGACCGAATTCTCGAAATTGACAAGAAGAATCTTATGGTAACCGTTGAACCAGGTGTTATAACTGGTAAGATCCATGAAGCCGTGGAGAGAGAAGGGCTTTTTTATCCGCCGGATCCGGCCAGCCTTGATTCCTGCTCTATCGGCGGTAACATCGCAGAATGCGCTGGTGGACCGCGGGCCATTAAGTACGGAGTGACCAAAGACTATGTCTGTGGGCTGGAAGCCGTTCTGCCCTCGGGTGAAATAATTCAATTGGGCGGAAAACTTGTCAAAAATGTCACCGGCTATGACTTAATCGGGCTTCTTGTCGGCTCCGAAGGTACCTTGGCCATCATAACCAAGATAATCCTTCGTCTCATTCCTCTTCCCCGGGTGACCATAGACCTATTGGTGGCCTTCAATGAATTTCAAGCCGCAGCGGATACGGCCTCAGTCATTATCGAACGGCAGATACTCCCGACATCCATTGAATTTATGGAACAAGACTCCCTCCTCGCCTGTGAGAAATACCTCAAAAAAGAACTTCCTTTACGTGAAGCCGCCGCCTTTCTCCTTATAAAACTGGATGGAAATCGGAAAGATGATGTAGAAGCGCTCTGCGAGACTGTGGGCGAGGTCTGTTTTGAGCACGATGCCATTGATGTTTTGGTTGCCGAGGACCGTCCCACTCAGGAGAAGCTATGGGAAGCCAGGCGTGTCATCGTTGACGCACTGAAGGAGAGAAGCCCGGTCAATCACATGGAGGACATCGTCGTTCCTCGAGCCCGGATAAACGATTTCCTGCGAGAGATGAAGAAACTGCAGGAAAGATACGAGTACCCAATCATCTGCTTCGGCCATTCAGGTGACGGGAATGTTCATGTTAATGTGCTCAAAGACGATCGTCCCGAAGACAGGTGGAAGGAAACTATTCCTAAAATCAGTGGGGAGATTTTTGATATTGCTCTTGCCCTAGGTGGACAGATAACTGGCGAGCACGGAGTTGGTGCCACCAGGAGCAAATACCTTGAAAAAGCGGTGGGCCTGAAAACGCTGAAGGTCTTCCAGGGCATCAAACAGCTTTTCGACCCCAACAACATCCTCAATCCGGGAAAAATTCTTCCTGAGTGAGAATGAAAACCGGATATTACCACAAAAATATCACTTCAGCTTTCTGTGTCCTGGTAAATAGCCCTAGCAGCTTGAGAACCTGCTGCTCCATCACCGGAGATGCCATATTTCTTGAATACTTCTCCAATAGCATTGAGAAGCCTGTACAGTTTATTCTCTGTTGAAGAGTGACCCATCAGTCCAATTCGCCAGGCTTTTCCCCTGAATTTTCCCAGGCCACCCCCAATCTCAATATTGTAACTTGATTTTATTTCCTTGCGAAGCCTGCCTTCTTCTACTCCCTCAGGAAGGTAGACAGCATGAAGCATAGGAAGTCTTTGGTTCTGTTTCCTCACAATATAGGTAAAACCCAGCCCTTCAAGCCCAGCTTGAAGGGCTGTCGCATTTCTTCGGTGGCGCTGGAATCTTGTATCAAGTCCTTCCTCTAGCACTAACCTCAGCCCTTCATGGAGGGCATAAATCATATTTACCGGGGCAGTATGATGATACTTTCTTTGATGTCCCTCATTCCAGTACTTTTCTATCATCCCTAAATCAAAATACCAGCTTCTTACCTTTCTTCCCCGGAGTTTCTCCATGGCTCTCTCATTTAAAGTAATGGGGGAAAGTCCCGGCGGCACACTGAGGCACTTTTGGGTTCCGCTATAGGCAGCATCAACTCCCCACTCGTCTATCTTTACTTCTGTTCCCCCTAAAGATGTCACCATATCAACTAGAAATAGGGCGCCATTTCGGTGAACAATCTCACCAATTTCTCTCATATGTTGTTGATGAGCACCAGTAGATGTTTCTGCGTGCACCAAGAAAAGCGCCTGACAGTTCTTTCCAGAAAAAACTTCTCTTACCTGCTCAGGCGTAACCACTGTTCCCCATTCTAGATCAATAGGTATAGCTTCTGCCCCAAATCGAGATACTTCATCGGCAATTCTTCCTCCGAATACTCCATTTCTCACCACAATTACTTTATCTTGAGGCTCGATAAGATTAGCTACCAGGGCCTCCATGCCAGAGCTTCCTGTACCAGAAATGGGAATGGTCATTCGATTTTTAGTTTGATACAGTTCTCTTAACATAGCCTGGGTTTCGTCCATTATTCTGATGAATTCTGAATCTAAGTGGCCCAGGGTAGTCACGGACATTGCTCTTAAAACCTCTCCCGGCACATCGCTCGGTCCAGGCCCATGCAAATGTATTTCTAAATTGCGCTCATATGTTGGACTGACTTTCATCCTTCTTCCTCCTGGTTTGTTTAGCCTGCTCTCATCTCATTTGGTGCGATTGCTTCACTCTTTTTTCCATAAACACCTAAGTCTTGATTTTGCCCAGCACTATTTCCGTTCATCCCTTCCTTTGCCGGAAATCCCCCGAAAAACCTTCCTCTATTCTAACAGATAAAGGGTGGAGTGTAAAATGCATGATTTGGTTCCTTGGCTCATATTGACAATTGATATATCTTTTAT
>JAUWXE010000031.1 GCA_030616535.1 Candidatus Aerophobota bacterium | reverse complement strand
CCGAAGAGTCCCGCGGTGCTTGACAACTCCCCTTCTTTGTCTTAGAATTTATCTACCAAAAGCGTTAGGGAACTGATAGGAGACAGATTATGATCAGTAAGGTGATAATGCCCAAGTTGGGAGAGACCATGGAGGAGGGAGAGATTATCCAGTGGTTAAAAGGCGAGGGAGACAGAGTTAAGGAAGGTGAACCACTTTTGGAGATTGCCACTGATAAGGCCAATATGGAGGTGGAGGCACTTACTTCTGGATTTTTGAGAAAAATCGTTGCTCCGGCAGGTGAGATTATACCTGTAACCAAAACCATTGCCTATATCGCCGGTAGTATGAAGGAGGAAATTCCTCAGGAGGCAGAGGCACCCGAGAAACCCATTGAGGAAAAAGCCCCGGAAAAGCCGCCCATTCAGGAACCTGTTAAAGCCTCCCCCCTGGCCAAAAAGTTGGCCAGAGACTATGGGATTGACCTTTCTACTATAAAGGGAAGTGGTCCAGGAGGAAGAGTGCTTAAGGAGGATGTAATTAAAGTAGCCAAAGAAAAAGAAGCTGTCCCGGAGGAGGTGGTTTCTCTTTCCCGGTTAGAAAAAATCATGATTCAGCGAATGGAGAAGAGCAAAAGGGAAATCCCTCATTTTTATCTTACGGTGGAGGTTGATTTCTCGAAATCCCAAGCCATGCGGGATGATTTACTAAAAGAATTTAAGGAAAAAGAAGAAGTTCGAGTTTCCTACACTGATCTGTTAATTAAATCTTGCGGCCGTGCTTTGAGTAAGTTTCCCCGGGTAAATTCCACTTTCGAGGCCGGCAGGATCACCTCACACTCAGAGATTAATGTAGGATTAGCTGTGGCCACAGATAAAGGGCTCATCGTCCCGGTGATTAAGGACATAGATAAAAAAAATCTTCTCCAAATAGCTAAGAAAAGAGAGGAATTGGTTGAAAAGGCTAATAAAGACAGCCTTTCTCTAGAGGAATTAGAGGGAGCGGCCTTCACTCTTTCTAACCTGGGAATGTTTGGAATTAAGACATTCACTGCCATAATCAACCCTCCCCAGGCCACTCTGCTGGCTAGCGGAGAAATTAAAGAAAAAGCCGTGGTGATAGATAATAGAATAGAGATAAGGCCTATGATGGAGATGACTCTATCTTGCGATCATCGAGTGATAGACGGGTATAGGGGAGCAAAATTCCTGCAGGAAATAAAGCGAGGATTGGAAAGACCTTCTCTTTTATTAATTGGTAAATAACTGGGAGGGGAGTGATAGGTCATGTTTACCGGAATAATAGAAGAGATAGGAATAGTGGAAAAAGTATGGATGAGGTCTTCTTATGGGTTGAGAATAAGAGCAAAGAAAGTATTGCAGGGAACCAAACCTTCCCACAGTATAGCGGTGAATGGGGTTTGTTTAACGGCGACTGAGGTAGAAAAGGAAACTTTCTCTGTCGAAATAATGGCTCAAACCCTGAATAAAACTAATTTATTGCGGATAAAAGAGGGAGACAGAGTTAATCTAGAAAGAGCGATGAGTCTATCATCTCCTTTAGGAGGACATATAGTAACCGGGGATGTGGATGGAGTAGGCAGGATATGGAGAATAGATAAAAGGGTGGGGGAGACCGTAATGCAGATTGAATTTTCCCCGCATCTGGCGAAATATATAGTTAATCAAGGCCGTATATCTGTTGATGGGGTTAGTTTAACCGTAACTGATTGCCGAGCTTCGAATTTTACCGTTCATCTTATCCCTTTTACCTTAAACAACACTACCCTGGGTCGAAAGAAAGAAGAGGATTTACTTAACCTGGAAGTAGATATAATTTCCAAATATATAGAGAAAATGATCCAGAACCAAAGTGGGGGCGGCTCGAGAATTGATAAAGAGTTTTTAAAAACCATGGGGTATTGAACTGAAAACCAGCAAAGAGCCGATAAGAATTTGTAAGGTTCCAGAGCAATTTACAAGAGGTGAGATGATGGAATTTAATCCGATAGATGAAATTATAAAGGACTTTAAAGAAGGTAAAATGGTGATCGTGGTGGATGACAGAGATCGAGAAAATGAGGGTGATCTTATAATCCCCGCTTCCCAAGCCACTCCTGAGGCAATAAACTTCATGGCTAAATACGGAAGAGGGTTGATCTGTATGGCTATAACCTCTAGGAGAGCCCGGGAGTTGGGGCTTAGTCCCATGGTAAATGAAAATACCTCTCTCAAAGGGACTCCCTTTACTGTTTCCGTGGATGCCAAGCATAATACTACTACTGGAATATCTGCCTTTGACCGAGCCCGGACTATAGAGGTTCTCATCCACCCTCAGACTAAAGAGGAAGATCTGGCAAAGCCTGGCCACGTGTTCCCTTTAATTAGCAAAGAAGGAGGAGTTCTGGTAAGAGCTGGTCATACTGAGGCAGCGGTAGATTTAGCCAGGTTAGCGGGATTTTATCCGGCAGGTGTTCTCTGTGAGATGATGGGAGAAGATGGCAGGATGGCCACACTTCGGCAACTTTTATCTTTCGCTAATCACCATGGCTTGAAGATATGCAGTCTGGCTGACATCATATCATATCGCTGGAAGAAGGAAAAGCTGGTTAAAAGAGAAGTTACTACCGATCTTCCCACTGACTACGGGAATTTTAAACTCATCGCCTATAGGACTCTCCTTGAGGATAGAATCCATCTTGCTCTGGTAAAAGGAAAAGTAAGAAATAGAGAGGATGTTCTGGTGAGGGTCCATTCTCAATGCCTTACGGGAGATGTTTTCAAATCCCTTCGCTGTGACTGTGGGGATCAGCTAGAGATCGCCTTACATATGATAGGAAAGGTAAGATGTGGGGTGGTACTTTACTTAAACCAGGAGGGGCGCGGAATCGGATTATTAAATAAGCTCAAGACATATGAGCTTCAGGACAGAGGGATGGATACGGTGGAGGCAAATCGGAAGCTTGGTTTTGAGCCAGATCTACGGAATTATGGGATTGGAGCTCAGATCCTGGCCGATTTGGGACTTCACCGGATCAGACTTTTAACCAATAATCCCCGCAAAATAGTTGGCTTAAAAGGGTATGGATTGGAGATTAGCGAACGCATTCCTTTGGAGATAAAGCCTAACGATATGAACAGGGAATATTTGAAGACCAAGCGGAAAAAACTCGGTCACCTGCTGAGTTTTGATAAGGAGGGGAGGAAACTATGAAAACTTATAAAGGGAAGATCAGAGGTAAAGGACTAAGGTTTGGAATAATAGTTTCACGGTTTAATGAGTTTGTCACTCAGAAACTTTTAGAAGGAGCCCTGGATGCACTACAGAGGCACGAGGTAAAGGGAGAAGATATTGAGATTATTTGGGTTCCTGGTTCTTTCGAGATCCCGGCTCTAGCCTCAAGGGTAGCTAAAAAGGAAAGGTTTAATGCCCTGATTTGCCTGGGAGCTATTATTCGGGGCGAGACACCTCATTTTGAGCTGATATCATCTCAAGTAGCCCGGGGAATCTCCACCTTAGCTTTAAAGGAAGAAATTCCCATTATTTTTGGAGTTATTACTGCCGATACCTTGGAGCAGGCAATCGAGAGAGCAGGTACTAAAGCAGGAAACCGGGGGTGGGAGGCAGCCATCTCTGCTATGGAAATGGTGGATCTTTATCAACAGGTGCAGAAATAGCTAGCGAAAATATAGAGAGAAATGATAGAAAGGTCTGGACAGTTAAGAGGAGCCTTGAGTGGGCTAGTCGGTATTTGGAAAAAAGAGGAATCGAGAATCCTGGCCTGAATGCGGAACTTCTACTGGGCCACCTTTTACAGAAAAAACGTTTTGATCTTTGTCTTGTGGTTAATCAAGATCTTTCTTGTTCAGTGCGCATCCTTTTCCAAAATTTGGTCAAGAAACGTGCTCAACATGTCCCCCTATCTCATCTTACCGGCAAACAAGATTTCATGGGATACAGTTTTAAGGTGGATCCGAGGGTCTATATACCCCGTCCTGAGACCGAGATATTAGTAGAAAAGGTTCTTCAAGCAGCTAGTTTAACGAGGGGAAGGAAATTTATGGCCGTTGATCTGGGAACGGGTTGTGGAAACATTGCCATAACTTTAGCCAAGCAATTACAAAGATCAAAGATCTGGGCGGTCGATATTTCGCCCGAATCTTTGGAAGTAGCCAGGGACAATGCCCGATTGCATCATGTGGATAAAAGAGTTGAGTTTTTAAGGGGAGATTTATTTACCCCTCTCACCAGGCTCGGCTTGCAGAGAAGAGTTGATTTAATAATTTCCAATCCTCCCTATGTAGCCTCTACCCAGATGAGGAATTTGCCACCTGAGGTAAAAAAAGAACCGAAGGTCGCTCTGGAAGGTGGAGAAGATGGATTAAGTATCCATAGAAGAATTATCCGGCAAGCTCCCCGTTTTTTGAATAAAACCGGTCTTCTTGCTCTAGAGATTGGATATGGTCAGGCCAAGATTATAAAGGATTTAATTTCGGCCCAACCTCAGTTTTTACCCCCTAAGATTGTCTCGGATTACCAGGGAAAGAAACGGGTAGTGCTTACCAGGACAATTTTTTTAAGGAGTAAATTTTGGTTCCAGCAAGAGGTAAAAGAGAGAGGTTTGAGACACGGATTAAAGTTTTATGGGTTGTCATAGCTTGCTGTTTTCTCATTCTTCTGGCAAGAATGGCCTGGTTGCAACTAATAGAAGGAGAAAGATATCTTAGTATTTCTAAGAATTCTCGCCTTCAACTCCTTCCTCTTCCCTGTACCCGGGGTCTTATTTTGGATAGAAATGGTGAGAAGTTAACTCAAAATGAGGCCTCATTTTCAGTAGGGGTAATTCCATCCAACGTGAGTAATCCAGACCATCTTCTCGATCACCTAGCCAGAATTTTAAAGCTAGATAAAAAGGTTATTCTGGAAAGACTTGGCAAGGCCTCCAATCCTTTTAGACCTGTAGTATTGAAAAGAAATGTGGGTATCTCCACCGTGACTTTTCTCCTGGAGAGAGAGGAAGAATTTCCCGGAGTAGTCATTATTGCCCAACCAGTACGGACTTACCCTTACGGTAGACTCGCCTCTCACCTTCTTGGTCACCTGGGAGAGGTGAGCCAGGCTGAGCTTTCTCTTAGTTCTGGCTATGGCATCGAGTTGGGAGATCTGGTGGGAAAGATGGGAGTGGAAAAAGTATACAATAGATATCTGCAGGGAGAAAAAGGGGGTAGACAAGTAGAAGTAGATGCTCATGGCCGCGCCTTAAGAACAATTTCCGAGAAAGATCCCCTACCGGGCCATAATCTCTATTTAACCATCGACCTTCGAATGCAGGAGATTGCTGAAAAAGAGTTGGGGGAGAGGAAAGGGGTGGTATTGATTGGTGATCCATATAGCGGGGAGATCCTTGCCCTGGTGAGTCACCCTGGTTTTGATCCCAATCTCTTTTCCTGGGGCATATCAGAAAGTGAGTGGAATAGATTAAGAGATGAACCTTTGCATCCGTTGGAGAATCGAGTTATGAGGGGAGAATATCCTCTTGGCTCTACTATTAAAGTAATAATCGCCTCAGTAGCTCTAGAAGAGGGAATTATTAGCAAGGAGGATACCTTCTTTTGTGGAGGAAGTTTTACCATTGGTAATCGAGTGTTTAAAGGATGGAAAGAAGAAGGTCATGGGAGAATAAATCTGGAAGAAGCTATTATCCATTCCTGCAATGTATACTTTTATCAACTGGGTTTGCGCCTGGGAGTAAAACGAATAATTCGATACGCTCGCCTCTTTGGTTTAGGCAAGCCCACCGGTATAGATCTTTTCTCTGAGAAGCAAGGGTTTTTACCCACTCCGGAGTGGAAGAAAAAATACAAAGGGGAGGCCTGGTATGGAGGGGACACGGTCAATCTTTCCATCGGACAGGGGTACATCTTAGTTACCCCGGTTCAAATGCTCAAAGTCATCAGCGTTATAGCCAATGGAGGATACCTGATTAGGCCCTATTTGATAAAGAAAATAGTGAGCCCGAGAGGTGCTCTTATCAAAGAATTTCAACCTCAAAAGATGGGAAGAGTTCCTCTTTCTCCGGCTACACTCAATTTTCTAAGAAGATCCTTAAGAGACGTAGTGCGGAGAGGGACAGGGTGGCGGGTAAAAAATAAAATAGTGGAAATTTCTGGGAAAACCGGCACAGCAGAGGTATCCGAGGGCCAGAAGCCCCATAACTGGTTCATAGGTTATGCTCCTTCCACTCATCCCCGTCTGGCTGTGGTGGTTTTGGTAGAAAATCGGGAGGAGGATATACAGATTGCTTCCCAGATTACCAGGGAAATTTTTTCCCAGATTTTCGAAAAAAATGTACACTGATTCTCGACCGTATGATTGGCCACTTCTATTAGCCATCATAGGTCTTTCTCTGGGTGGGCTTTTCCATCTTTACACAATTGCCTTTGCCCATCAATCTTATTATTTTTTCCGCCAGATGATCTGGGTGGGGATAGGAGTGGGACTACTATTTCTATCTTCTTATCTCCGGATCAGTCTCTGGGAGAAGGGAGCCCATTTTTTTTATTTAGTAATTTTTATTACCCTCCTTTGGGTACTATTTAGAGGAGAAGGTGTTCATGGCGCACAGAGATGGCTCAAACTGGGTATATTTAGTTTCCAGCCCTCTGAGTTTGCTAAACTTAGCCTCATCATTGTTTTAGCAAAGCTATTAGCTACCAAAAATAATGTAGGATGGAGACAAATAGGTCTGTCTTTTTGTTTTACTTTCCTCTTCCTTATCCTGGTCGCCCTGCAACCCGATCTGGGAAGTGCTCTTATTTTACTTCCACTTTGGTTGGGGATGCTCTTTTTAGCCGGTGCCTCTCCGCGAAAGATCCTGGCTATTCTGGGAGTAGGAGCATCTTCCTTTCCCCTTTTTTATTTATTTCTACGTCCCTATCAAAAGATGCGCATTCTGACCTTTTTGAATCCAGGTCGGGATCCCCTCGGCACAGGGTGGGCTGCCCTACAGTCCAAAATTGCTCTAGGTTCAGGCAAATTAATGGGTAAAGGTATGGGAGGGGCTCTTCATACCCAGCTCAGTTTTCTTCCTCAACCCTTTACGGATTTTGTATTTGCCAGTATTGGCGAAGAGTGGGGATTTATAGGAACGGGGATCTTTTTAGGACTATATTTTCTCATTATAACTAGAGGCATGAAGATAGCTAGACAATCTACCAGTGGTTTTACCAGGCTGGTAAGTGGTGGGGTGATCACTCTATTATTTTTTCAGGTTTTTATTACCGTGGGAATGGCGGCAGGGATCATGCCGGTTACCGGTATGCCTTTACCTCTGGTAAGCTATGGGGGGAGTTCTATTATAATGTTTTTTTTGACCATGGGATTATTGCTAAGCGTAAAGAGATTCGGGGAATAGAAATTTCCATGGTATCAGGAAAGTATTAGTAATCAGGAGATTTACTTGACAATTAGGATTTTTTGATTATAATAAACCTCATCTTTAATGTAACTACGAGATAGCCGAAAAAGGCAAACTATTCGAAAGAATGGGACGCAAAGTTACAGACCGCGAGGCGGTGGCTGAGCTACCGAAGCTGTTCACTGTTCGAAAGAGACAGCCCATTTTTTCGCCTGAAAAAATGGGTTTTTTAATGGAACATCTCATCTGGTTTAGAGCCAGCTCCCCACCGCCTCAGCTCCAAGGAGGTGAAGATCGGTCTTGAAAAAGGTAAACCACCTGAACTGGTGGCTAATTACTTTGATCTATGTTAAGTAGAACAACTTGTTTTTTTCTTCATAAAGACTATTATTAATAAAAACAATTCTAATTAGAAGGAGGCTAGAAGGATTTGAGGGGAGCGGTAGAGTAAAATTAGGAAGGTATAAGACTATCACTCAACCTCTAGACTCTTTAAACAGAGGCATCTATAGAAAGCACTTGATACCGGAGGGGATCACCCAAATGAGAACTGGAGATATAAGATTAACTTGACAGTTTTAGATACTCCTGTATATTGACTGCACTCGACAGGGGGCGGGGATGACTTCTGGTTTCAGGGATTTACTTAAGAGAGAAGGGCCTATCATTTTTGACGGGGCAATGGGAACCAGCCTCCAGCAGAAGCGTGTGCCTCAAGATACGCCTTTGGAATGGCTGAATTTAACTCACCCTCGTATGGTAGCTGATGTTCACAGCTCGTATGGCAAGGTGGGGGTAGATGTGATTGAAACAAACACTTTTGGAGCAAACAGAATCAAACTGGAAAGGTATGGTTTGGGCGATGAGGTGGAGATTATTAATAGAAAAGGAGTTAAGATCGCCAGAGAAGTAGACTTTCCTTGTCTGATAGGTGCTTCTATAGGGCCGCTGGGAGTCCTCCTCAAGCCTTGGGGAACTCTTGATCCAGCCCAGGCCTTTTCTGCATTTAAAGAGCAGATAGAGATAGTCTCTGCCGAAGGGGCTGATCTTATCGTTATAGAGACGATGATGTCTGTGGAAGAGGCAAAGATCGCCGTACAGGCAGCGAAAGAGGTCTGTGAGACTCCTATTGTTTGCCAACTGACCTTTGAAAAAAACGGAAAGACTTTAATGGGTGAGGATCCCTCTTCTGTGGCCAATACTATAGGAGACTTAGGGATAGACGCTTTGGGGGCAAATTGTAGTGTAGGTCCGGAGAGTCTTTTCCCGGTGGCAGAAAAAATGTGTGCTGTCTCACGACTTCCTTTGATATTTCAGCCTAATGCTGGAGAACCGCATTTAAAAGAAGATAAGACAATTTATCCTGTGGGTCCGGGAGAAATGGCTAATTGGATGGAAAGATTTGTAAATCTAGGGGTGAAGATAGTGGGCGGCTGTTGTGGAAGCACTCCTGCTCATTTAAGGGCTGTAGTGGAGAGGGTGAAAAACCTGAGGGTTTCACCATGCCGATGACCATCACTGAGAAGATCCTAGCTTCTCATTCCGGAAAAGCCGAGGTGAAAGAAGGAGAATTTATCGAGGCCCAGGTCGATCTTGCATTTGCCAACGACATCACTGCTCCTTTGGCCATAAAGAAATTTGAGGAGTGGGATGAACAGCGAGTTTTTGATGCAGAAAAAGTGGCTTTTGTACTCGATCATTTCACTCCCAATAAGGATGTAATCACGGCAGAGCAATGCAGATTGGTGCGGGAATTTGCGCAGCGCCAAAGTATCACCCATTATTTTGAGGCAGGGGCCTCCGGCATAGAGCATGTCTTACTCCCGGAAAAGGGACTGATCCTCCCGGGAGATCTGGTAATTGGAGCTGACTCTCATACCTGTACTGCTGGGGCTTTGGCTGCTTTTGCCAGTGGGGTGGGCAGTACAGATCTAGCTGCTGTCATGATCACCGGTAAGATCTGGCTTAGGGTTCCCTCAACCATTAGATTGATATATCATGGTGAACTTCAGCCATGGACTAGTGCCAAGGATCTGATCCTTTATACAATTGGGGATATAGGGGTTGATGGAGCATCTTATCGGAGTATGGAATTCACCGGCGAGATTCTCTCCAGGCTGAGCATGGCAGGGCGATTCACCATGTGCAACATGGCTGTAGAAGCCGGAGCTAAGAATGCCATTGTCGAGCCGGACGAGATTACCTTAAACTATATTAAGGGAAGAGGAGAAAGGGATTTTAGCCTTTATTACAGTGATCCTGAAGCTGAATATCTGGAGACAAGTGATTACAACGTTAGCAAAATTGAGCCTCAGGTGGCCTTGCCCTCTCTACCCGCCAATGTTAAGGGAATATCAGAGGTGGAATCAGTAGCCATCAATCAGGCGGTTATAGGCTCTTGCACTAATGGTCATTTGGAAGACTTAAGAGTTGCTGCCCAAATATTGAAGAGAAGGAAAATTCATTCAGGGGTTAGGCTGATAATTGTTCCAGCTACTCCTTTAGTTTACCTTGAGGCTCTAAAAGAGGGATTGCTTGAGGTTTTCTCAGAGGCAGGTGCTCTGGTTAGCCCTCCCACCTGTGGACCTTGTATTGGAGGACATATGGGCGTGCTGGGGAAGGGGGAGGTGGCAGTTGCCACTACCAATCGTAATTTTAGGGGAAGAATGGGTCATCCCGAAAGTGAAGTTTATCTGGCTGGTCCAGCGGTAGCCGCTGCTTCCTCAATTAAGGGCAGGATTGCAGGTCCTGATGAGATAAAATAAAAGAGAAGAAAATGATGCCGGTAGCCAAAAGAAGAAAGTTCTTGACAGGTGAGAGATGTTTTGCTAAAATAACTTCAAAATCGAAGACATTCGACGCACACACAAATAGTAGAGGTGAGTCATAAAAATGATTGGTTGAGAAAGGGGGTGAAAGTGAGTTTTTTAAAAATACTTGACGAACGAAGGAGGTTCTGAGAAATGTTAACGAAGAATGTTTTGAAAACAGGCGGGGCGGTAGGATTATTAGTATTCGGTATACTCTGGACTCAGATACCGGTTAAGGCCCAAGAAAAAGCGTTGAGAGAACAACTCGCAGAAGCTAAAGCGGCAATTGCTGATCAGGTATGGATAATCGAGCAGATGAAGGATAATTTCTTCAAAGTAACCGGTCAACTAGAGGTAGAGATCAAAAAGCTAAGAGCAACTAATACCGAACAAGCCAGAAAAATTGAAGAGGTCACCAATGTCTATTTAAGAAAGATTCAAAAGTTGGGAAGTGAGCTGGATCGTCTTGAGGCCGCGTATACTGATCTTGAAGCCACCAATGCCGAGCAGGCTCAAACCATCAAACGGATCACCGACAATTTCTTTGAGGTAACCGGAGAACTTAACAGCAAGCTCGATTCACTCACAGCCCAGAATGCTTCACTCAAGGCTGCCAATGCTGAGCAGGCCCAAACCATCAAACAGATCACTGACAATTTCTTTAAGGTAACCAGAGAGCTAAACGAAGAGGTAAATTCACTCAAGGCGACCAGTGACAAGCAAACT
>JAUWXE010000041.1 GCA_030616535.1 Candidatus Aerophobota bacterium | reverse complement strand
TAGTCCCCACGAATAACGCAGTTCCTTCTTCCGCTGCTAGACCTCTGACAAACTCACAAGCCTTTTCTATTTTTTTTACTGTTATGCTGAGATCAAGAATGTGTATTTGATTTCTTTCCTGATAAATGTAGAGTTTCATCTTAGGATTCCAATCACTTCTTCGATGACCAAAATGGGCCCCAGCCTCTAATAACTCCTTCATGGTAACTATAGACATCTGTTTCTTCCTCCTAATGGCTACAAAATTCCTTGTTCTACTCGAATCAGCAAGGACTTTCCCTTCACTACTCTTAAATTATCTATTTTACGGAGGGCACTCTGGATATCATCCTCTTTCGCCTGGTGGGTAAGCATTATTACCGGTACGACCCCTGGCGGTTTCTTATTCTCTCCTTTTTGCAGGACCGACTTAATGCTTATATTATGATCACCTAAAACTCCAGAAATTTTTGCCAAAACCCCCGCCTCATCCAGAGCATTAAATCTTAAATAATACTTGGTCTTTATCTGCCCCATTCTTTTTAAGGTTAGATATCTCTTCGGTTGAGGATAGATTAACTTCCTTCCCTGGGCTACACTAACTAAATCTTCTAGAATCGCTGTAGCAGTAGGGTATTTACCAGCTCCTGGTGCCTGCATTCCTATCTCTACTCCTACTTCATCCCGTAGCTCGATTCCGTTCTCTATCCCATCCAGACCAGCTAGACCTCTTCCCCACGGCAGAAGAGCAGGATGGATACGAGCCTCCAGCTCATTATCTTCCCTTCTGGCAACAGCTAGAAGTTTAATTCTATATCCCAATTCTTTTGCAAAGAGAATATCTTGGTGGGAGATCCTTCTAATCCCCTCCATAAAAAGAGAATCTAGAGGAGGAAAATAACCCAGGGCTAAACCAAGTAAGACAATTAATTTATGAGCAGTATCATAGCCATCAATATCATCTGAAGGATTCTGCTCAGCATAGCCAATTTCCTGAGCTTTCTTGAGAATAGGAGAAAAATCTTCACCCCTTTTTTCCATCTCTGTCAAAATATAGTTGCAAGTCCCGTTAAAAACACCAATCAATTTCTCGAACTGGAAGGGTGAGAAAATTAAACTTTCTATAAGACGGTAAGTGGCAATATTAGACGCCCTTACTCCTAGATAACAGTCGCTGTCTAGCGCTTGCTTAAAAATCTCACTTCCGGCCCGGGCTAGGACAGCCTTGTTAGCCGTAATCACATTCTTACCTCTTTTAAGAGCTTCTAAAATTATTTCTTTAGCTGGAGATATCCCCCCCATTACCTCAACCACCGTATCAATCTCAGGATTAGCTAAGATTTCCCTAGGATCTGTAGTCAATAGATGCGAAGGAACCGGGACAGACCTTTCTTTATCCAGATGCTTGACCACGATCTTTTCCAGGATAAACTTATGGTGGTCCTTTTTTCCTTTTTTTCTTGACAAAAGTTCAACTATTCCTCCTCCCACCATGCCAAGTCCAAATAAACCTAGGTGAACTACCTTACCTTTCATCATTGAGTCCTTCTTGCCTAAGATAGTATCATAGCAATCTTTGCCTGTCAAATTAACCTTTTCTCTTCTTCTCCAAAGTCTGTATCCTCTTTTCCAATTTCTGGATATCATCCTTGGTGGCTACATTCATTTGAGAAAGTACTTTTTTCACTTTCTCCCTTATTTTTCCTTCTATCTCTTTTCTCTTTTCCTCGCCTTTCTCAATTATCTCTGTCAAAAGCTCCTTGTTTTCCCTCTGAGTGATCTCTCCCTTTTTAGTCAGTTCTTCAATAAATTCCTCAATCTTTTCCTGCGTAAGAACCAGAGCTCCCAGACCTGATAACAAAAACCTGCCTAACAGGCTTTCCATTATCTCTCACCTCCCTGTCTTTTTATGAATTTTCAAAATCTTGGCATTTTCTCATTTCTTTTTTATTATACAAAAAATTCGCCAAAGGTCAAAGTTGATGCGATCAATCTCCATCTCAGTTTCAGGAAAGTAGAGTTCGTTTTCTTGACTTTATGGGAAAAAAGATTAATATTCTTAAGAGAAGAGTTCCCAAAGAAGATCCAGGGAGACCAGAGCACGTGAAATCTTATCAGCTTTACGGTGAATTCGTTAAGGGTTTATGGAAACAGAATCCTGTCTTTGTTCAACTTCTGGGGATGTGTCCAACCTTAGCAGTAACTAACTCCGCTATAAATGGATTTTCTATGGGGCTTGCAGTGATTTTTGTCTTGGTGTGCTCAGGCCTGATTATCTCCTCATTCAGAAAATTCATTCCTCGTGAGGTGAGAATTGCTACCTTTACCATAATTATTGCCAGTTTCGTCACTGTAATTGACTACTTTTTTAAAGCCAACTACCCCTCCATAAGCAAGGCCCTAGGTGCTTATGTTCCCTTAATTGTAGTAAATTGTATAATCTTAGGAAGGCAAGAGGCCTTTACCTCCAAGAATCCCCCTCTTTCATCTTTGGTCGACGCTCTTGGCATGGGAGCAGGTTTTACTGGCGCTTTGATTATTCTGGGATCTATAAGGGAACTGTTGGGTTCAGGCTCCGTATTTGGCTTGCAGGTTCTTGGTGGTTCTTTTCGGCCCTGGGTAATTATGATTCTTCCCCCCGGTGCCTTTCTCACCTTGGGAATACTAATAAGTTTGATAAATTTACTCACCAAAAGAAGAAGTTGAAAAATTGATTACCAACAAGAAAGCAACTCATGATTACTATATTTTAGAAAGATGGGAAGCAGGGGTTGTGCTTAAAGGATCAGAAGTAAAATCTATCCGGGAGGGGAAAGTAAGCTTCACTGATTCTTTTGTCCGAGTAATCTCGGGAGAGCTATTTTTACATAACCTTCATATAGCTCCCTATGCTTGCACCAGTCAGCCAAATCTGGATCCCAAAAGACCCCGGAAACTCCTTCTGCATCATGGCGAAATAAAAAAGTTAATAGGAACTTTATCTCAAAAGGGCTTGACATTAATTCCATTAAGTATATACTTTAAGAAAGGAAAAGTTAAATTAGGGATAGGTTTGGCAAAAGGGAAACATTTGTATGATAAAAGACAAAAGCTTCGAGAAATCTCGATAGAACGGGAGATAAGACGTACATTAAAGGAACGAAAAAGATACTATCCTCGTTAAAAATGAAGAAAGGGGGCGAAACGGTTTCGACAGAGACAGAAAAATCGGAATAGCATAGCAAGGGTGGTCGGATACCTTGTAAATCCATCCGGCAACTAAACTTAAACGCCAACCCAGCGTTTGCTTTTAGCTACAACTAGTAGCTACGTCTCCTCACTTTTGCTCTACGGAGTAAGAGAGGCGTCAGAAAGTAGAGCTAGTTTTGTTTCTAGGCAGGTGAGAAACAAAGCAAATCCTCCAGACCTGCTAGTCTTTCCTTCATCCCGTCTACAGGAGGGAGGAAAGATGAATTCAAAATGTAGACTAAATATGTAGACGTTCCGATGCTTTTGTTTCTGGACGAGGGTTCGATTCCCTCCGCCTCCACCAGATTCCTTCCTAAAATCAAAAAACTGGCACTGTTTTTCCGCATTCTGTTTACTACTATTTTTTCCACTTGGGGAAGGCAATATAAAAAGATGCTGAATATTATTGTTTGCGGTGCTCTGGGAAGGATGGGCCAGGAGATTATACTTAAAGTACGTCAGGCAAAGGGGATGAAGTTAATTGGAGCAATAGAAGCTCCCCATCATTCTTCTTTAGGCAAAGAAATCGAAAAAGGAGTCAAAGTTACCCCTGACCTGGAAAAAGCAATACGGCCAGATGCTGTGATAATTGACTTTACTACCCCCCAGGCAACACTCGAACATCTTGAGGTTGCTAAGAGTAAAAAAGTTCCCATGGTCATAGGCACTACCGGGTTCGAAGACGAGCAATATGAGAGACTAAAAGAGGCTTCCCGCAGCATCCCTCTGGTTCTCTCTCCAAATATGAGCGTGGGAATTAACCTCCTTTACAAAATGGTAGAAGAGGCAACCCGTGTTCTGGGGGAAGATTTTGATGCAGAAATTATAGAAATTCACCACCGAAATAAGGCCGATGCACCCAGCGGCACGGCAAAAAAAATTGCTCAAATCATAGCTAGGACAAAAGACACCGATTTAGCTAAGATAGGGGTGTACGGAAGAAAAGGAGAAAGAGAAATAAGAAGTCCGGATGAGATAGGTATCCATGCTGTAAGAGGAGGAAGTGTAATTGGGGATCACATAGTTCTCTTCGCCGGGGCCGGAGAAAGGCTGGAAATTATTCACCGAGCCGAATCTAGAGCTATCTTTGTTCGGGGAGCTATTCTGGCAGCGAAATTTATCATGGACAAAGAGGCGAGACTCTACGACCTTCAAGATGTATTAGGGTTAAGAAAAGGAAGATTATGAGGATAGAAAAAGCGAAAAGGCTAACTAAACTTCCACCCTATTTATTTGCCGAGCTAGATAAAATGAAATCTCGCCTAAGGGAAAAAGGAAAGGATCTTATCGACCTGGGAATAGGAGATCCTGACCTTCCCACTTCTTCTCCTATTATCAAAAGATTATCCCAGGCCGCTAAAAATCCCCAGAATCATCGTTATCCTTCTTACCAAGGTCTTCTTTCCTTTCGCAAGGCAGTCTCTCAATGGTACCGGAAGAGGTTTGGGGTTGAGCTTGATCCAGAGAAAGAGATTCTTACTCTTATCGGCTCTAAAGAAGGGATAGCTCATATATCCTTAGCCCTAATTAATCCGGAAGATATCGCTTTAGTACCTGATCCAGCTTATCCTGTCTATGAGGCAGGGGTTATATTTGCTGGAGGAAAACCTTACCCATTGCCTCTCCAGGAAGAAAACCACTTCTTACCTTCTCTGGAAAAAATAGACAAGAAAGTAGCCCAGAGAGCGAAGGTTTTATTCATCAACTATCCCAACAATCCCACGGGAGTAGTGGCGAGCAGGGATTTCTTTCGGACTGTGGTAGATTTCGCTAAAGAGTTTAATATAGTCCTCTGTCATGATCTTGCTTATTCAGAAATCTCTTTTGACGGATACTCGCCCCCCAGCATTATGGAAATAGAAGGAGCTAAAGAAGTAGCCATAGAGTTTCATTCTTTATCGAAAACCTTTAATATGACAGGTTGGCGTATCGGGTTTGTCGTGGGAAATAGAGCCATAATTGAGACTCTGCATGAGGTAAAAACCAATATAGATTCAGGTGTTTTTCAGGCTGTCCAGGAAGCGGGAATAGAGGCTTTGAGGATGAATGAACATACCGTGGAAAAGACACGAGAGATTTACCAGCGAAGAAGAGACATCCTGGCTGAAGGTCTGGCCAGAATAAATTGGCAGATCCAACTACCCAAAGCTACCTTTTATCTTTGGCTGAAGATCCCCTCAAGCTCTTCCTCCTTGGAGTTTACTGAGTTCCTCATGCAGAGATGTGGAGTGGTAGTCACTCCTGGCATTGGCTTTGGCTCCTGTGGAGAGGGTTACATTAGGATAGCCTTAACAGTAAGTGAAGAGAGATTAGAGGAGGCGGTAAAAAGAATTAGAGCTGATGATTTGATACGCAGGGAGTTTCTAAATGCTAAGATTAAGCGTAAATGTTGATCATGTAGCTACTTTGCGTGAGGCTAGAAAAGTTAAGGAACCAGACCCAGTAGCTGCCGCACTTTTGGCAGAGCTAGGCGGAGCAGAAGGAATAACCATTCATCTAAGACGGGATAGAAGGCACATCCAGCCGCGTGACTTAGATCTTTTGCGGGCTATGATACACACTAAATTGAACCTCGAGATGGGAACCAGCGAGGAGATAGTGAAAATCGCCTTAAAAACAAAACCCGATCTGGCTACCTTGGTTCCGGAAAAAGAGACCGAAATAACTACTGAGGGAGGGCTCGATCTTTCCAAGGAAAACCCCAGGTTAAAAGAAGTGATTTCCCTTCTTCATCAAAGGGAAATTCCGGTTTCTCTCTTTATAAATCCAACTCCAGACAGTGTCCGAAAAGCACACAAATTGGGAGCAAATGTAGTGGAGCTCCATACCGGACCTTATGCCGAAGCTACAAATTTGCTCGATTCAGCCACCGAACTGGAAAGAATTGCCGGGGCCGCTGCCCTAGCCAAAAGGCTTGATCTGGAAGTTCACGCCGGACATGGTTTAAACTACCAGAATGTAAGAAAAATTTGCCTCATAGAAGAGATAGAGGAATTTAGCATAGGCCACTCTATCGTTGCTCGGGCGTGTCTGGTGGGAATGAAGGAGGCGGTAAGGGAGATGGTAAGATTAGTTGGTCAGCAAGGGTCTTTATGATTAAAGCAATAGGAATAGACATTATTAAAATAAAGAGATTCAAGAAAGCTCTCCAGAGATGGGGAACCCGATTCGAGCACAGGATCTTTACCTCTAAAGAGATTGATGCAAGTCAAAGGAAAAAAAGACTCACTTATCTGGCAGGAAGATTTGCTGCCAAAGAAGCTGTGTTCAAGTCTCTGGGAACTGGTGGATATTGGCAAGATATCGAGGTTTTATCAGAGAAAAACAATAAGCCCTACGTTGTGCTCCAGAGGGGAATGAAAAGAATTGCGGACCGCGAAGGAGTGAAAAAGATTTTGATTAGTCTATCACATGACAGTGATTACGCTATAGCTCAAGCCATAGCAATTGGAGAGGAAAAGAGCTGACGATGAAGGTGGTTACCTCACAAGAAATGCAAAAATTAGACGAACTTGCCATAAAGACGATAGGAATACCTAGTATAGTGCTTATGGAAAATGCCGGTATCAAGGTAGTAGAAGTAATAGAAAAAGAGTACTCTCCACTTCCGGGAAAGTCTGTCTATATCCTCTGTGGCCCCGGTAACAACGGAGGAGACGGAATGGTAGTAGCCAGGCATCTCTTTAACCGGGGAGTGAGAGTGAAAGTGTTCCTTTTGGCCAAGAAAAACAGAATCAAAGGAGATGCGGCTACAAATCTATCCATAGCTGAGAAATTGGGGATAGGGGTAAAGGAAGTTAACTCCACTCAGGATCTAAAGCTCTTACACCAAGAACTCAACTATGCTGATATAATTGTAGATGCTCTTCTGGGAACCGGTTCCACTCTTCCTCTTAGAGGATTGGTGAGAGAAGTTGTTAACCTAATCAACCGGTGCTCAAGGCATACTATAGCCGTAGATCTTCCTACTGGCTTAGATGCTGACACGGGTGAGGTACCGGGAGAGGCTATTAAGGCAAATTTTACGGTGACCTTTGCCTATCCCAAAAGGGGATTGTATCTTTATCCAGGCATAAACTATGCAGGAAAAATAGAGGTGGTGGATATAGGAATTTCTTCTTCTCTGGGTGAGGAAAAAATTAGATGCAATCTTCTTATCTCTTCTGACATCCAAAAAGATTTATTTTATAGAAAACCTTCTTCTCACAAGGGAAATTTTGGGCACCTTCTGGTAGTTGCTGGTTCGTTGGGTATGACAGGGGCAGCCACCTTAACAGCTCTTTCTGCTCTTAGAGTAGGGGCAGGTCTGGTAACGTTAGGAATTCCAGAAAGTTTAAATCCAATTTTAGAAATTAAACTGACTGAAGTGATGACTTTAGCTCTTCCCGAGACCCCACAAAAGACTTTGTCTTCTGAGGCATTCGGAAAAATTGAAGAATTTAGTGGTAGATGTAGAGCAATGGTTTTAGGTCCGGGTATCTCGGTAGAGGAGGAGACTAAAAAACTGGCGAAAATGATTATGGGAGGATTAGACATTCCTCTGGTTCTTGATGCAGATGGACTAAACAACCTTGTGGATGAAATTTCTCTACTCCAAAAATATAGATCTCCTTTGATCATCACCCCTCATCCGGGGGAGATGAGCAGACTTTTAGAAACTACAGTAAAAGAGGTTCAAAAGGATAGAATTGAATCTACTGCTTCTCTGGCTAGAGAAACGGGAGCCATCGCCGTACTGAAAGGGGCAGGAACCATAATAGCTGACAAAGAAGGTAACAGCTGGATCAACTCCACTGGCAATCCAGGAATGGCTAGCGGAGGAACCGGGGATGTTCTTACCGGCATCATCGGTGGTCTATTAGTACAGGGGTTCTCGCCTTTGTTAGTCGCCCAGATGGGGGTATATCTTCATGGACTTGCCGGAGACCTTGCTGCTCAAAAAAGGGGAGAAACGAGCCTCATAGCTGGGGATGTCTTAGAAAATCTCCCTGAGGCCATAAGGAGGGTGAAAAGTGAACATTACTGACCTACAAAAGAAAAATATTGCTGAGCTACATCAGATGGCAGAAGAGAGGAAGATTGAGAATTATCGTTATCTGAAAAAGCAGAATCTCATATTTAAGATAATACAGAATGAGATTGATCGCGAAAAGGAAGCTTATGGATGCGGGGTGTTAGATATTCTTACCGAGGGATATGGATTCTTGAGATCAGACTATATCTCCGGGCCGGATGATATATATGTTTCCCCCTCGCAAATTAAAAGATTTGACCTGCGTGAAGGAGACACGATAAGTGGCCGAATTAGACCACCCAAGGAGGGGGAAAATTACTTTGCCTTGTTAAAAGTAGAGTCGGTAAATGGAAAGGATCCTGAAGAGGCAAGAGAAAGAACTATCTTTGAAAACCTGACTGCTCTTTATCCTCAAGAACGCATCACCCTGGAAAATGCTTCTGGTGATATTTCTCCTCGTTTGATCGACCTTATTGCTCCCTTAGGAAAGGGACAAAGGGGTCTCATTGTCGCACCTCCCAAGACGGGAAAAACCATGTTGCTGCAAAAAATCGCCAACGGCATTACCACCAATTATCCAGAGATACAACTTATAGTCCTTTTGATTGATGAACGACC
>JAUWXE010000063.1 GCA_030616535.1 Candidatus Aerophobota bacterium | reverse complement strand
GGAGATCAGGATCATCAAAAACGAGAAGGAGTTGTAAGTGGACAAGTTCGTAATCGAAGGAGGGTTTCCCCTGAAAGGGAAACTAAAGGTAAATGGAGCCAAGAACGCCGCTCTTCCACTCATGGCTGGTTGTCTGCTCACGGAGGGGATATCGAGGCTGGAAAATGTTCCTTCTCTTATTGATATATTGACCATGTCTCAAGTATTAGAGGGTTTAGGGGTCAAAGTAAGAAGGAAAAATAGAACCTTAGAAATCGATACTACGCATCTTTCCTACTACGAGGCCCCTTATAAACCCGTTAAACTTTTGCGAGCTTCTACCTTAATTCTGGGACCTCTTTTGGCTCGTCTGGGCCATGCTCGAGTTTGTCTTCCCGGAGGATGCAATATAGGTAGAAGACCAGTGGATCTGCATATCAAGGGATTAAGACAACTAGGAGCCAGGATAGAAGTAAATAACGGATACATTGAGGCCCACACTAAAGGGAACCTTCAAGGCAGCAGCATCTATTTGAATGTTCCCAGCGTGGGAGCTACAGAAAATTTAATGCTGGCGGCCAGTCTGGCCAGGGGTATAACTCTTATAAGAAACGCCTCCTCTAGTCCCGAAGTAGTAGACGTAGCTAATTTTCTAAAGAGAGCAGGAGTCAAGATTGAGGGAGAGGGGACAAACCTGATCAAAATCGAGGGAGTAAGACAGCTTAACTCTGTCCATCACAGAATTATTCCTGATCGTATTGAAGCAGGGACTTTGATAATAGCCGCTATTATTACCAAAGGAGAGATATCATTAGAAGAAATCTGTTCAAATCATCTAACCTCGCTTTTTGTTAAATTAAGGCAGATGGGAGCAGAGATAGAGGCTGCCGACCGCCGGGTGAAAGTCAAGGGAGGAAATCTCTTGAAGCCCATCAGAGTAGAAACACTTCCCTATCCCGGATTCTCTACGGATCTACAGCCTCAAATAACAGCTCTTGCCTGTCTGGCTCGGGGAACCAGTGTAATTAGAGAAACTATCTTTGAGAACCGGTTTACTCACGTTCCGGGCCTGAGGAAAATGGGAGCAGAGATTAAAGTAGGCACGTCACAGGTAAGGACAAAAGGTGTTTCCTGTTTAAAAGGTACTGTGGTCAGGGCCCCTGACATAAGGGGGGGTGCTGCCTTGACTTTAGCCGGATTGGCCGCTGAGGGAAGAACCGAGATCGAGGGCATTCATCACCTCGACCGGGGTTACGAGGGACTGGAAGAGAAATTATCTAAACTGGGAGCGAACATCACCAGGGTGGAAGATTAAGATGTTTTTTCTGAGCAAAAAAATTGGAATAGATCTGGGAACCACTAATAATTTGGTTTACGTGGAGGGTAAAGGAGTAGTTTTTAATGAGCCTTCCGTAGTCGCCATGGATAAAGAATCTGGCAAAATTTTAGCCATCGGAGTCGAGGCTAGAGATATGTTAGGAAGGACACCCGATAGTATTTCAGCCATAAGACCAATTGAAGATGGGGTCATTGCTGATTATAAGATTGTCGAAAGTATGCTTAAGTTTTACCTCAGAAAGGTTTATGGTAGATGGATTTTCTTTCCTCCTTACCTTATGATCTGTATACCCACGGGGGGAACCTCGGTGGAAAGGAGGGCCGTGGTGAATGCCGCCATTCAAGCTGGATCTAAGAAAGTTTTTCTTATTGAAGAGTCTAAGGCTGCAGCTATAGGAGCAAATTTAGACGTTACTAAGCCGGAAGGAAACATGGTAGTTGACGTGGGCGGAGGAACTACCGATATTGCTGTACTTTCCCTGGGAGATATCGTTGCCGCCGAGTCACTTCGTACAGGTGGCAACAGACAGGATCAAGCCATTGGTAGGTACATGAGAAAACACCATAATCTAGCCCTGGGAGAAATTACCACCGAATATATAAAAAAGGAAATAGGCTACGCCATTTCACCCCCTAAGAATGAGACACTCGAAGTAAGGGGTAGGGATCTAATGACGGGCCTGCCCAAAAGGGTTAAGATTAGTGCTGAGGAGATCTCCGAAACTCTGTCTGAACCTTTGTCTTCCATTATGGAAGGAGTGAAGGCGGTTCTGGAAAAGACACCTCCAGAGCTAGCGGCAGACATAATGGATATAGGAGTTGTTCTTACCGGGGGTGGGAGTCTGCTGAAAAATTTCCCTCAGTTGATAGAGAAGACAACCGGTGTTAAAGCTCAACTAGCCGATGATCCCCTCTCTTGTGTAGCCATTGGGACAGGAAGAGCTCTGCAAAGTATAGATCTGCTAAAAGAGGTATATTAATAATGGAGAAGAGGAAAACGAGATTTCTCTGCCAGAATTGCGGTTATCTCTCTTTTAAATGGCTTGGTCGATGTCCTCAATGTGGTGAATGGGACAGTATCTCTGAGGAAAAGATGAAAGAAGGAGTTTTTACCCGTGGTCTCTCTCTTACTCCTAGCAAGCCTGTCTCTATAAGGGAAATTGAAAGATCTACCCTCTCGCGCTATTTAAGTGGAATAGATGAATTTGATCGGATCCTGGGAGGAGGAGTAGTTCCCGGTTCCTTAATATTAGTGGGAGGCGAACCCGGCATAGGAAAATCTACTCTTTTACTGGAGATAGCGAACAGATTAAGTTCTCCAAAATCCGTAGTTCTTTATATTTCAGGGGAGGAATCCATAGAGCAGAGTAAATTAAGGGCTACCAGGTTAGGAGTAGACTCGGCCTATCTTTATGTTTCCTCATAAACTAATTTGGAATAGATCACTCAGCAGATTAATGATTTGGAGCCTAAGATAGTCATTATAGATTCCATACAGACTGTCTATAGAGAGGACTATAGTTCTGCTCCCGGTTCTGTTTCTCAAGTAAGAGAATCCACTGCCTATTTAATGAAGTTGGCCAAGCAGAAAAAGATAACTATCTTTTTGATAGGCCATGTCACCAAAGAGGGAGCTATTGCCGGACCCAGAGTCTTAGAACATATTGTAGATACAGTTCTTTATTTCGAATCGGGGAAAGATTATCGATACCGAATCTTGCGGGCAGTAAAAAACAGATTTGGACCTACTTCGGAGATCGGGATTTTTGGAATGGAAGAAGATGGCATAAAAGAGATCCTTGATTCCTCCAAGCTCTTTTTAGGAGACCCTTCTCTGGATAGAGATGGCTCAGGCACAGCAGTGGTACCAACTATAGAAGGAAGTCGAAGTTTCCTGGTAGAAATTCAAGCTCTGGTAACCTCTTCAACTCTCGCCATTCCTAGAAGAGTAACTCAGGGAATGGACTATAACAGGCTTTGTCTATTGCTAGCGGTACTAGAAAAAAGAGGGGGAATGCGTTTTTATAATCAAGATGTTTACCTGAATGTAGCCGGAGGAATGAGAGTAGATGAACCGGCTTGTGACCTGGCTATAGTCTTAGCTATCGCTTCCAGTTTCAAAGATAAGCCTTTTTTAAAGAGAGCGGTAGCGGTGGGGGAGGTAGACCTGGCCGGAGAAATTCGTCCAGTAGAATTCATGGAAAAAAGATTAAGAGAAGCGAATAAACTAGGATTCAGCCAATGTCTTATTCCTTATTTTGGATCAAAGGAAATAAAGATCCCCTCTCAAATGAAGCTCATCAAAGTAAGGAGCGTCAAGGAAGCATTGGAAAGAGGAACCAAGGAGCTTTAGATGCCCAAAAATGAGAAAATCAAGGGAAAGAACTTCCTTAAATTCCTTAAACTGGTATCTCCTGGAACATCTCTGGGACAGGGGCTTAAGATAATCCTTCAGGCCGGTACCGGCGGATTGATCGTGGTTGGAGATACAGAAAAGGTGCTTAGTGCTATTGAGGGAGGCTTTAAAGTAGATTGTTACCTTACCCCAACTTCTCTAGCTGAGCTGGCTAAGATGGACGGAGCAATAATTTTGTCTGAAGATATAAAAAGGATACTGTACGCTAATACTCAACTGGTCCCTGATTATCTTATCCCCACAGGTGAGAGAGGAACCCGTCATCGGGCGGCTGAACGAATGACTAAGCAGACAGGTTGCCCAGTAATTGCTATTTCTCAGTCTCGCCAAACAATTAGCCTTTATCAGGGGGATATGAAATATGTTTTAAAAACTCTGCCAGAGCTTATAAGCAAGGCAAATCAAGCTCTGCAGACCCTGGAAGGATATCGAGCTACTTTCCATGAGGTTTTAATGCAACTGGAGCTTCTGGAATTTCAGGACGAGGTAAGATTACTAGATGTTGTAAAGGCTATCCAGAGAGGTCAGATAATAAAGAAAATAAAGGAGGAAGTAGAAAGATACGTGGTAGAATTGGGGGAGGAGGCACGACTGATAGAGATACAATTAAAGGAAATAATAGGAAACTCTTTGCATGAAAATAGGCAAATAATAAGAGATTATGCTAAAAAAGATTATGAACAAGCTTTTCGGCAGCTGCAAGGGATAAGTATGGAAGAGCTGCTAGATTTAACCGACATCACCAATGCATTAGGCCATGGGACAAGTTCTGAAAATCTCGATTTATCCGTCTTTCCCCGGGGATATCGGATTTTGTCCAAGGTTCCTCACCTGCCTTCCGCGGTAATAGAGAATGTGGTAAAGGCTCTGGGGGATCTGCCAAGTATTATGAACTCTACTGTCCTGGAGCTAACGGAAATCAATGAAGTGGGAGAAAGAAGAGCTAATTCTATAAAACGAGAATTGGAAAGGCTAAAAGATAGAGCTTTGTTAGTTACACGTTAATAAGAAAGTAACTACTTAGCCACAGATTCACACAGATGAAACAGATAGATTTAAACACAAAGAGATCAAATAATAAAAGAAAAATATCAGCGTCCATCTGCGGCTGAATAGTTACAAAAAGACAAGATAGTTACGGGATCTCTTGACTATCAAGGAGATAAAATTTATGAAGATGGAGCAGCTTAGATTACGTGTTTTGTTTGTTATATTAGTGGGAGTTATTTGCTATGGAGTAGCATATAACCTGGGTTTTGATCCATGGATGCCTGCTTTGATAGGGGGATGGATAACAACAATCGTGGTTGTTGTTGAACGGGGCTTAATTAGGGTTTCCATAAGAGGGCTTATGATAGGAGGACTTGGTTTGGGGGTAGGAGTGGTCCTGGCCAATCTTTTGGCCTATCCTATTCTTTTAATTAATCCTCTAAAACAACTTGCCCCTTTTATCCTTCTTTTAATTAACGTGATATTTGCTAGCGTTGGATTAACTGTGGCTGTGAAAAGAGAAGAGGAGATAACCAATTTTTTATTTCGCCTCAGCGGGAAGAGAGGCCAAATTCGGCAGGCAAAATATAAGATCCTGGACACTTCTGTGATAATCGACGGGAGAATAGCTGATCTCTGCGAGGCAGGTTTCATCGAAGGAACCCTGGTCATTCCTAACTTTATCCTCAGTGAACTTCAACAGGTCGCCGATTCCTCGGCCTCTACCAAACGAACTCGGGGTAGAAGAGGCCTCGATATGGTAAATAGACTCCAAAACCAGGAGAATATCCCGGTACAAATTGTAGACAGAGATTTTCCTGATATACCCGAAGTGGATAGTAAACTACTTCAACTGGCTAAAACAATGGGAGCAGATATAATTACCAATGATTATAATCTAAAAAAAATAGCTAAAATTCAAGATCTAAAAGTTTTGAACATAAATGAAGTAGCTACTGCCTTGAAACCCGTTCTTTTACCAGGAGAAAGCCTGAGGATCAGCATCCTTAAAGAGGGAGAAAATCCCAATCAGGGAGTTGCCTATCTAGAGGACGGAACAATGGTAGTGATTGAGGGAGGAAAAAAGTACATTGGTAAGGAGACGGAGGTCTTGGTTACCTCTGTTCTTCAGACCACCACAGGCAAAATGATATTTACTGAAATAAAGGATGAGACCAGCAAAGAGAGAAAAAGAAGGGTTAAGGGAAAGGTGAATTGAGAGTTGAGGCAGTGATTGTGGCGGCGGGAAAAGGGGCAAGATTTGGTGATCTTCGCCCTAAACAGTTCTGCCTTCTGGGGGGAAAGTTTCTTCTTTCCTGGACTATAGAAAGATTCGAAGAATGTAAATTAATTGATAACATTGTCCTGGTTGTTCCCCCGGGGATGAACAAATATGTAAAGGAGACAGTGATTTCTTCATCCGGATACAAAAAGGTCAAGGCAATAGTAGAAGGAGGCAAAGAGAGAGGTGATTCGGTTTTTGAAGGGTTGCAGGAGGT
>JAUWXE010000042.1 GCA_030616535.1 Candidatus Aerophobota bacterium | reverse complement strand
GTTTTTACCTCTACAAATGCTAAGCTGCTGCCTTCTTCTGCTACTATGTCTATCTCTCCGGCTCGAGAGCGATAATTTCTCTCGATAATCCTGTAACCCTTCTTTCTTAAAAAATCAACTGCTGCCTCTTCTCCTCTCCTTCCTAACGAGATTCTTCCACTAATGATTCTCTTTCCTCTTATTTTAAGGTATAGAAATTTCAATAGTTCTCTGCATCTTATCAAGTAAACCTAGGCAGACGAGATATCAGAAAAAAGAGGGGTGCCGGCCCGACTGGCACGAGCGAAGCGAGCCTCGGCTCTGCCGATCGGGCCGTTGAGGGGGGATATTTCCCCCCTCAATATGTCCTTGGTAAGAAAATCCTCTTATAATCCTGATTCGCCATAAGGGCCAGTAAATGAGGAATGCTTCCCCCACTATGTCCTTGGCCGGGACAAATCCCCAATAGCGGCCATCGTCACTAGAATCTCGGTTATCACCGAGCATAAACAAAGATCCGGCAGAAACCGGAGTGGGAGGATATTCATCACGAGGAAAACCAGTATTCCATTTATCTCTGTGGATGATATACGACTCGCTCAGTGGCTTACCATTGACGTAAACCTTCTTATTTTCTATCTTGATTACGTCCCCCGGTAGTCCAATCACTCTTTTGATAAAGTCTTTACGAGGATTAAGAGGAAACTTAAAAACAATTATATCGCCCCTTTTCACATTTTTCAGTCCATAAAGAAACTTATATGCTAGAATACGGTCTCCTATTTGAAGATTTGGTTGCATGGATCCGGAAGGGATATAGAAAGCCTGTACCACGAATGTGCGTATTAAAAAGGCCAGAATAAAAGCAATAACTATAGTTTCAACTGTTTCTCTCATCCAGGGGAGGAGCCTTTTCTTCATTTTTTGATCCTCCCTCTTCGATAGGATAGATTAGCTCTTCTTTCCTTCCCCCGCTTGGTTACCTCTATTTTCTTAATTAAAGGCAAATGCAACGGAAATATTCTTTCTACCCCTATGCCAAAGGAGACCTTTCTTACGGTAAAGGTTTCCCCCATTCCCCCTCCTCTTCTTCTCAGAACTATTCCCTCAAAAACCTGTGTTCTCTCTCTTTTTCCTTCATGGATGCTAAGATGAACAGCCACAGTATCTCCAGGGCGAAACTCTGAAATCTCTTTTTTTACCCGTTTTTCCTCAACTTTTTGTAACTTTGTTTGCATCAGCCAATCTCTTTTTAACTTCTCTTAATAGCTGTTTATCGGCCTGACTAGGCTTGATTTTTTTTAATAGATCGGGGCGCTTTCTCAAGGTCACCTCCAGCATTTTCTTTCTTCGCCATAGCTTGATCTGATAGTGATTCCCAGATAGAAGCACTTCCGGCACTTGCCAGCCACAGAAGTCAGCTGGTCTTGTCCATTGGGGGTAGTCCAAAAGACCATGATAGAAGGAATCTTCCTTGGCCGAATCTTCGCAGCCTAAAACTCCCGGAAGCATCCTGGCCACCACATCTACAATTACCATAGCTGCTAGTTCTCCCCCCGTGAGCACGTAGTCCCCTAACGATATTTCCTCATCTACTAAATGCTCCCTTACTCTCTCATCTACACCCTCGTAATGCCCGCAAATTAAAAGCAGAGCTCCTTTCTTAGCAAGTTCCTTCGCTTTTTCTTGACAAAAAGGTATCCCTTGAGGAGAGAGGAGGATAACCCGGGAGGGGGCATCAGTCTGAGTCTTTATTTTCCCTACTGCTTCAAAAAGAGGTTCCGGCTTCATAACCATACCTACCCCGCCTCCGAAAGGTAAATCATCCACTGTCCGATGCTTGTTATAGGCAAATTCGCGTAAGTTATGAAGATTAATTTCCAAAATCCCCTTTTTTCTGGCCCTTTTGATAATGCTCTCGTCAAAAGGACCCTGAAACATAGAAGGAAATAGAGTGATAATATCCACTCGCATTATAGATGCTTATTCCTCCAGAATTTCCAACATTACCCTTTTTCTCAATTTAGCTGCAGCTGCCCCTACAATTGTCCGCAAGGCATTAGCCACCCTACCTCCTCTTCCAATCACCTTACCCATATCTTCTTTAGCCACCGAAATCTCCAGAAGAATGACTTTCTCTGCCTTTATTTCCTGCACTTTCACCTCGTCGGGAGCGTCCACTATCTGCTTGACAATGTACTCCACTAACTCACGCATCTCAACCTCCTTGTTTAGCTCAGATTCAGCCTTTTCTTTTTCCAACTCTCTTAAGATATCTCATGGCGAGAAACAATGGAAAAATTTACCAACAACTTCTTCACAGAATTTGTAAGCTCTGCCCCTTTACTTATCCAATCCAGTATTTTTTCTTTGTCTGCCTCCACCTTTTTCTGGCGAGGATCGTACCACCCCAATCGGTCAATAAATCTTCCCTTGGATAAAGAACGTGAATCCGCTACGACTATGCGGTAAAAAGGAATCTTTTTAGCCCCCACCCTTCTCAGTCCAATCTTTGTCGCCACTGGACAACTCCTTTCTTTTATCTTGAAAACAATGAGCCACAGCTTCTTTTTAATTCAAATATGGCCTCTTTTGGATCATTGGCATTGAAAACAGCCGTTCCTGCTACCAAGACAGTTGCCCCTGAGGCGGCTACCTCTTTAGCAGTGGCCTGATTTATTCCCCCGTCCACCTCGATTTCCAAGGAAAGCCCTTTCTCCCTGGCAATTTCCCTCAAAGTTCTTATCTTTGGTAGAACCCAGGAAAGAAATTCCTGAGCTCCAAAGCCGGGGTTTACAGTCATGGGAAGAACCAGATCCACCCGGGACAAAACATGCTCTAATTGGCCCAGAGAGGTGGAGGGGTTTAGAGCAACCCCGGCCCTGACCCCTTCTTTTTTGATCAGAGTAATTAACCGATCTAAATGATGGGATGTTTCAACATGCACGGTAATTAAATCACAGGCTGCTCTGGCAAATGGGACAATCCATTCTTGGGGATTATCTACCATCAAATGAGCCTCAAAAGGCAGATCAACCTTGTCTCTCAATGACCTCACTATATCGGGACCAAATGTTATATTGGGAACAAAATGTCCATCCATGATGTCGAAGTGAAGACTATCGGCTGCCTTTTCTACTTTTCTCACTGCCTCATAAAGATCGCTGAAGTCAGCTGCAAGAATAGAAGCTGCTATCTTGACCATCTATCCGGTCTCATTCCCTTTCGAAGATTAAGATGTTCGGATCTACTCAACTTTATTAACTCTTATTAATGCATTATCCAAGTAAGAGCGAATCTCCCCCTCTTCAACCACAACAGCCCCAATCCATACTTTTTCCCCTGGATTCCTCCGTCCATAATCGAGGATTTTTTTCCCCTGAGTATCGATAACCACTACCTTAACTGACCTTTTGACCCACCCCACAGGAATCTGAACCGGAATCAATATCCACTTTGAGATTTGAGACAATGAAGGCTTCTTTTCTCTATAAAAGGCACTTACCAAAAGATCAATTGGGGTCTCCGAATCTATTCTGGATCCAGGAAGCGGAGATTGAGAAAGAATAACTTCTTCTTCTTTTAAAGAAGGAGACTCTTTTATCTTGCCTATCTTTAAAGGTAACTTCTCAAGAAGATCTTTTATCTCCCCCACCTTTTTTCCTACAAAATTAGGCATATAAAAATGAGCATTTCTTTTGCCCAGACTTACTAGTACACTTATACCTTCCTGTGGATTTATATTAGTCTGGGGAGAAGGATCTTGAGCTATAATAACCTCTTGAGGAAGTTCAGCATAGACATAACTTAAATCTCTAAACTTTAATCCTCTCTGAGACAGATAGACCTTGGCCTCTCTTACTCTTTTACCTACCAAGGAAGGTGCAGATAGCACCTTCCTTCCCTCACTTACAACAACCTCGATTTCCCTGCTCTTATGTACTCTTGTCCCGGGAGAAGGGAATTGAGAAATGATAACTCCTCCGGGAACTTGAAGGGAATATTCCTGGCCAACTATCTTGAGAGCCAGATCCCGCTTACTCAAAATAATAGCTGCTTCCTTTATCTCCTTACCAGCAATATAAGGGACTTCTATTGTCTTCGACGGAACCAATACCCTGAGAGTCAAAAAGCCAATTCCAATAGACAATCCTACTAGAGAAACAAATATCCCTATAGCTCTTAAAAAGGACCTCAACCACCCGGTCAACTCTACTCCTCTAGTCCTTTCCTAGCCCTCTTTATCAATTCTGAGAACGCGGAAGGTTCACTAATGGCTAACTCCGAGAGAACTTTTCTGTTTAGTTTGATATTAACCTTCTTTAACCCTCTTATAAAAAGACTATAAGGGATTCCTTCCTTGCGAGAGGCAGCGTTAATCCTAGCAATCCAGAGCCTTCTGAAATCTCTCTTTCTTTTTTTTCTACCCTTATACTTGGCAGAAAGTGCTTTCTTTAGAGCCTCGCTTGCCAGAGTGTAAAGCTTGCTCCTCCCCCCTCTAAATCCCTTAGCAAGTCTCAATATTCTCTTTCTCTTTTTAGTGTGAATTGTGCCTCTTTTTACTCTCGTCATTAAATTCCTCTTTCCCTACAAGATAAAGGAGGTTTACGAAACCAATCTTTTGATCCTCCTGGTGTCTCCTTTACCCAATACTACACTTTTTCTCAAGTTTCTTTTTTTCTTAGAGGATTTTTTTACCTTCAAATGACCACTAAAGGCCTGACTTCTTTTCATTTTTCCCTTTTTGGTCTTTTTAAATCGCTTCATTGACCCTCTATGACTTTTAATTTTAGGCATTCCTTTGTCCCATTTTCTCCTGAAGTTTACCTCACTTTGCTGGCTTAGGTATCAAATACTGCTCTATGCTTCTACCACTGACAGAAGGAGGAGAGTCAACCTTACTAAAGTCTTGCGCTTCCTGAGCTATTCGCTTGAGAATCATTTCTCCCCGATCCTTATAGATCATTTCTCTCCCCCTGAATCGAAGAGTAATTTTTACTCTATGCCCGTCTTTTAAAAACTTACATATTTTCCTCATCTTCACTTCGAGATCGTGCTCCCCTATCCTGTAGCTTAGTCTTACCTCTTTTAATACGTTAGTAGAGTGTTTTTTCCCCGATTTCTTTCTCCGTTTTTCCTGTTGATATTTGAACTTACCGTAATCCAGAATTCTACAGACAGGAGGGCGGGCCTCCGGGGCTACCTCCACCAAGTCCACCCCTTGTTCTCGCGCAATTTTTAAGGCCTCTTCACGTGAGACAATTCCCTTCTGCTCGCCGTCCTGGTCGACAAGTCTTACTTTCTTGGCCTTTATCTGATCGTTTATCGCAATCTTCGCCTTTATTCTAATTCTTCCCCCTTCAAACGACGTGGTTGAACCTTTAGTTGGTTTAGCTACCTTTTAGCATTCGGTAGCCTGCTTGCTTCGTATCTCACTTTTAATCGCTGAAATAAACTCATCCAATCTTATCCCCTTCAAGTTCTCTCCATTTCTTTTACGTATGGTTACCAAACCATCTTTTGCCTCTTTTGCTCCTATTATTAGCATGTAGGGAATCTTACCTAATTGGGCCTCCCTCACCTTATGGCCTAACATTTCATTTCTGTCATCAATCTCAACCCGCATACCCTCATTCCTCATCCTTTGAAGAATGCGAGTGGCAAAAGAATCTTCTTTGTCGGTCACGGTCAATATCCTGACCTGGACCGGAGAAAGCCAGACCGGGAAAGCTCCCCCCCAATGCTCAATCAATACTGCGAGAAACCTCTCCATTGTACCCAGAACTACTCGATGTATCATAACTATCCGCTTCTTTTTTCCATCAGAAGCAATATAGGTAAGATCAAATCTTTCCGGAAGATTAAAATCTACCTGAATAGTGGGACCTTGCCATAATCTACCCAGAGCATCCTCCATCTGAATATCTATCTTAGGGCCATAAAAAGCTCCTTCCCCTCGAGCAATCTCGAAATCCTGTCTCTCATCCTCCAGAGCCTTCTTTAGTGCATCAGTTGCCTTCTCCCAGGAATCAAGCGAACCAATGTACTGAGTAGGTCGAGTCGATAAGCTTATGCGATACCCTAAATGGAAAACCTTCATCATAAAAAGGGCAAATTGGAGTACTCCTCTTATCTCTTGAATCAATTGTGCGGGTGTACAAAATATATGAGCATCATCCTGGGTAAAACCCCTTACTCTTAAAAGACCGTGTAATACTCCAGATTCCTCTCGTCTATAAACAGTGCCCAACTCAAAATAACGCAAGGGCAGATCTCTGTAACTTCTAATCTTTGATTTATAAATCAATATATGCCCCGGGCAATTCATGGGCTTAATTACATAGTCTTCTTTTCCTGAGGAGAAAAGATACATTTTCTTTCGGTAAAAGTCAAGATGCCCTGATTGTTCCCAGAGCCTAGCTCGAGAAAGGTGAGGCGTTTTTACTAGTTGATATCCCCTTTTTGAATGCTCTTCTTTCTCAAAATTCTCTATAATCTCTCTCAAAAGAGCCCCTTTAGGATGATAGACTACAAATCCTGCTCCCAAATCGCTCGAAATGCTAAAAAGATCCAAATCCCTACCCAATCTTCGATGATCTCTTCCCTTCGCTTCTTCTAATCGCTTTAGGTAATCCTCTAACTCTTCTTTTCTATAAAATGACGTTCCATAGATGCGGGACAACATCGGATTTTCTTCCTTCCCCCGCCAATATGACCCGGCCAGAGAAAGAAGGCGAAAAAATTTTACCTCACCTGTTCTTTTTAGATGGGGACCTCGGCATAGATCAATAAATTCACCCTGTTGATATGAGGTAACCTCATCCTCCGGTATCTCTCCTAAAAGTTCCAATTTGTAGGGATAGTTTCTTTCATTGAAGATTTTTTCAGCCTCTTTTTTGGTAACTATTTTTTTCTCAAAGGAGAGATTCTCTTCAATTATTCTCCTCATCTCCTTCTCGATCTGAGGTAAATTTTGAGAAAGAATTCCCCCATCCAGATCAAAATCATAGTAAAAACCATCCTTAATGGGAGGACCTATGCCCAATTTTGCCTGAGGAAAAATTCTTTTAACAGCCTGCGCCATGATATGGGAAGTACTATGGCGCAAAGTCTCCAGGCTTACTTTGGCTTGAAGTTTATCTTCTAACCTCATTGGTTCCCCGAATTGAAACCTTTAGTAAGTATTCAGCCATCAGTAAGTCACTCATTGCTGAAAGCTGATAGTTGAGGACTTTTTACTACTCTCTCTGGTGCCCAGTGCTGGACTCGAACCAGCGACCTCTTGCATGTCAAGCAAGCACTCTAACCACTGAGCTAACTGGGCTTGGAGGCGGCACCCGGATTCGAACCGGGGATAAAGGATTTGCAGTCCTCTGCCTTACCACTTGGCTATGCCGCCCATTTATTTTTCCTGGGATGGAGTAGATTTTGACTTCTCTTGTGGCTTGGAACTTTCTTTTCCGGGAAATTCTCCCGGAGGAACCATCCTACACTCTCCGTTAAAGAAAGCTCCTTCAGCAATGGTCAAATCAGAAGCTTTTACCTTACCCTCTAAACTGCCCGAGGAAAAAAGCTCTACTTTTCCTTCGCAGTTAACATCACCGATAACCTTACCTCCGATGCTTACCGATTTAGCCTTTATATTTGCCTTGATAACTGCATTTTCTCCTACAGTCAAATTTCCCCCCACCTCGATCTCTCCCTCAAATTTTCCGTCGATGCGAATACTCTCCTTATCCTTTAAGCTCCCTTTAAACTCTGTTTCCTTCCCAATTACACTGCTAGTCTTGAACTTCTCTCCTCGCTTAAACATTTTCCTCTCCCCACCTGGGTGTTCGGCTAAAAGCTTATCTATCAGCCATCAACTCAGTTTCTACTGAGCTTTTTGACGTCAATCACCCGATCCCAGGGGTTCTACCATTAAATTTAAAGGATCTATCGTTTTTCCCTGAAACCACACCTCAAAATGAAGATGAGGGCCGGTACTGTGGCCGCTACTTCCTACCCTACCTATTATCTCACCCTTTTCTACCCATGTACCTTTTTTTACTAGAATGCGAGAAAGATGACCATAAACGGTAGAATACTCGTGACCATCTTTCATCTCTACGGTAAGTCCGTAGGCCTTTCTCCATCCAGCATAGATAACCTTTCCCTGGGCAGCCGCCTTTACCGGGGTACCCCAGGGAGCAACAAGGTCAAGGGCCTGATGAAACTCTCTGCGCTTACTGAAAGGATTTTTGCGCCAACCGTATCCGGAAGAAATCCATCCCTGAACGTGAAAAATATTGGGAGTTGAAGCAAATAAATCTCTTTTCTTAAGGATGACCTTCTCCACCTCCCCAAAACCTGCCTGGCGTACCTCAGCTTCAGCCTTGAGAACCTCAACGTTTTCCTCAATTTTTCCAATTAACTT
>JAUWXE010000112.1 GCA_030616535.1 Candidatus Aerophobota bacterium | reverse complement strand
GCGAAGGAAAAGCGTGATGATATCCTCCTCCCAGGTGTATGGCCATTCCTTTTTCCAATGCTTTCTGTCCTGCCAGAATGGTTCCTCCAGCAGATAGTTTGTAAGCCTCCACGATCTCCCTGGTCAGAGGAATTTCCGAGAAGGCGGTGCGGGGAGAAAAAGCGAGGCTCTCTAGATCCCTTAGGTATTCTGGTGTGTGGACCAGCAAGAGATCTCTTTTCTGGGGAAAAGTCGGCACAAAGAGATTAACAGAAGTGATTAATCCTTCCGAAACCAACCTCTGGTAAACCATACGATATTTTTGCACAGGAAATACGTGCTCTCCTAAATTAACGGCGTACTTTTCCGAATACACGAAGGCAGGCTTATTCTTCATTTGTTTTGGAATCAGTAAATCCTCTAGTCTTTTTCTAAAATAGAAAGGCGAACATAATAATCTTAATATTTTAAAAAAGAAAATCAACCCTCTTAACTCACCTAACTGGAGAAAAAGATACTAATAACTCGTAAGTTTGACAAGGTGAAAAAATTTAAATAAACTCAGGCTTAAGTTTTTATCCATGAAAACCTCGGAATTTCAAGAATTCTGAAGTGAAGAAATATTAAAAGGGAAAAAGAAACGGCATGGCCAAAGAAATCTCCAGAATGCTTTTAATAATACCTGAGATTAAGGAACTACTTTCTCAAAACAGAAAAGATGAACTTAAGGACCTTTTTTATGAGTATGAGCCGGTTGAAGTGGCCGAGGCGTTGAAAGAATTCACCCTTAAAGATAGAGTAATTCTTTTTTCTTTGTGCGACATAGACTTTGCCGCCGACATCTTTGAAAAAATGGATAAGGATAATCAACTTACTCTCCTGGGAGCAATTGATGAGAGACGTAAAAGCGATATCCTGGACGAGCTGGCTCCCGATGAAAGGGTTGATCTTTTTGAAGAAATGCCGGAAGAGATGGTGGCACGTTTTCTGGATATTATGGAAAAGGAAAAAGCTCGGGATGCCAGAGAACTTCTGAAGTACGAGCCAAGCACAGCCGGCGGCAGAATGACCACCGATTTTGCCCAGGTGCAGGAGGGACTAACTGTTGAAGAAACTCTAGGCAACTTGAGGAAGACGGCAAAAGGTTTAGAGATGGTCTACTATGTCTATGTATTGGATAAAGATAACAAATTGGTGGGTGTAGTGTCACTTAAAGACCTGATTCTAGCCGAGCCAAAAGAAAGAATAAACAAGGTTATGCATACCAAACTCATCACCATCCCAGTTGATATGGATCAAGAAACGGTGGCTGAGGAAATTGCTAAATATGATTTTATGGCCTTACCGGTAGTCGATAATGGAAAAATGAAGGGAATTATCACTGTTGACGATGTGATTGATGTAATCAGAGAAGAAAACACTGAGGATATGTATAAATTCGGGGCAGCAGGCCGACATCGAGAAAACTATATGTCTATGAAACCATCTTTTATTGCTAAACATCGGGTACTCTATTTGACAATATTTGTCTTAATGGACTTTTTTTCAGGGATGATTTTAAAAAATTATTCCTTTGCTTTGAATAGTGTGGTAGCCTTAGCCTTCTTTATCCCCTTGCTCATGGACACAGGTGGAAATGCCGGCACTCAAGCAGCAAGCGTTATGGTAAGGGGTCTAGCTACCGGGGAGGTGAGGATAAAAGATATTTGGAATGTAGTCAGAAAAGAGTTTATCATCGGGATAATGATTGGAGTAGTATTAGGTCTAATTGCTCTCATAAGAGCACTAATTTTGCAAAAAAATCCTGGGGTGACATTGACGGTGGGCTTAACTATGATTGTTACTGTAACTATCGCTACCTGCTTAGGATCGTTCCTACCAATAGTCTTTAAACGCCTGGGATTTGACCCTGCTCTTATCTCAGGACCCCTGATCACCACAATTGTAGACATAACCTGCTTGATAATCTATTTTGAAATAGCCATACATCTATTGGGAATTGTCTGAACCATCATCCTTCTACAAGTTTTTCAAACTTCTTAATAGCTTCTTTCCCATCCAGTACCCCTATCTCCAGATCGAACTCTTTTTTCTCCCCCGGCTCCAGAAATTTTAAAGTTCCTCTTTGCCTTTCTTTATCCCTTCCTTCCACCCCACAGTTAGCTGGCTCCATCCCTACTACATAGTCACTTTCTCCCATCATTTTCCACTCAATGAACCTTGGAAACTGGCTCTTTTTATAGGTGACGTAGAAACCAAATCCTCCTTCAAAATCTTCATTAACCAAGGCACAATGTACAAGTCCTGAGGCATCTTCTTTCATTTCATGATAATAAACTTTTTCCTTGAAGCCAGGGATAGGAGCAGTAAATTTATAATAATCCTCTTTACCTATTTCGGCCTCGTGATCACGCGGCTTCACCCCGGTGGTCGGTGAAATTAACCTGGCTCCTTCGGCCACGGCCGGAAAACCTACATTTATGTGGTAGAGAATCATAAAAGGGCCTCTTCGGAACCCTTGATTTTCTACTACGTCGTGAATCCAGAGTTTGGATTCACCTAAACGGGTGGTTATGCGTCTTATGAGGACCATATTCTCTCCAAAGACTACACTTTCTCGCATCTTCCCCTTTACGGAGAGGATATAACCATCTTCTCTCCATTCCTCATCCAGACAAACTCTATCTGCTGGAATGTGGGAGACTCTCCCGTGAAGACCCAGATCTTCTCCCTCATCTTGACAGGGGGCTCCACAGTAAGTTAGACCGCAAGTAGTAAGCAGTCCCCCGAAGAAGCTGCGAAGCCATCCTAATCCTCGGGAATCAAAAGCGTGAGGATGGACATCTCCGGTAGAAGATCTCCAGCAGAGCGATTTTCCGCAATAGCGGGCTTCCGAGATATCCATTCCCCGATCAAGGAGGACGGTAAAGAAAAACCCAGTGCCTGTCCAGACATCGAGCGCTCTTACTCCCCTACCCTTTCCCTCTAGAAGCTCATATTCCTTCATCCCGGCAATTTGGGAGATGTCACCGGTAAGTCTCATCAGCTCCTCTCTGGTATACTTTTTGCCAAAGAT
>JAUWXE010000040.1 GCA_030616535.1 Candidatus Aerophobota bacterium | reverse complement strand
GTCTTCCCTGAATGATAGCATCGTTGAGAGGCCGATAAGTGGCTCTATATCTTCCTCCCAGGAAATTGAATACACTTTCTGCGGTAAATCCAGCTACCAGACCCTGGTTTTCCTTAGGTATCTCCACTCCGTTTTTATTCCTATTTTTATAGTTCTGGACTGCCAGCTTAAGGATCTCTTTGGCCGTCTCATAGGCTCTTTCTTCTTGAAATTCAATATGAGTCACTCCGGGGAACTTACATTTAGGCGAGGTAGTAACGAGTTTGGTGTGAAAACAGCTAGCCACGCTGGATAGGGCCGGCATCAGGCACTGGACATCTACCATCATTACTTCCACTGCTCCGGTAACGAGAGCCAGTTCCTGCTGGAGAAAGTTTCCTGCTACAGGGATGCCATGTCGCATGAGAATCTCGTTAGAGGTGCAGCAGATTCCTACGATATTGATACCCTTAGCTCCGTTCTGCTTAATTAAGTCAAGAAGTTCAGGGTCGTGACTCGCCTCCACCACTACCTCAGAAAGAGTAGGCTCGTGCCCATGAACTACTACATTGACCTCATCTTCAGCCAGAACTCCCAGATTTGATCTGGCCGTAAGGGGCTCCGGGGTCCCAAAGAGAACATCGGAAAGTTCAGTAGCTATCATAGAACCTCCCCAGCCATCGCTGAGGGCAACTCTCAGGCCATGGGTAAGGATATTTCTATAGTCATTCCCCACACCCATGTGAGTGCGATGCATCATCTCCACTATCTCTCTATCCACACCTCGGGGTAGAATTCCCAGTTTTCTCCATAGCTGAACACGCTTTTTTGGTGCCCTGAGAGCCATTTTCAGCTCGCCGTGTTGCTGGCCGAATTCGCTCAAGGCCTTATTTGCCAGATCCTCGGCTATCTCTTCTTTTTTTCTTCCTTCCACCTTTATCCCGTATTCGGCAGCTAAAGCGGCTAGTTTTTCCTCATCTTTAATTTTATAGGCACTTGCCTTCCCCTGAGCGGCTAAAAGCAAGGCATGGGCAACATCGCGGCCGTGATCAGAATGAGCAGCAGCTCCAGCAACAATCATTCTGGCTAGGTTTCTAGCCACAATAGTATCAGCATTGGCGCCGCAGACACCTCGTTCGGCCTTCTTGGTGATACGGCAAGGGCCCATATTGCAGATTCGACAGCAGATACCCAGTTGACCAAACTTACATCCAGGGCGCATTGCCTCAAATCTATCCCAAACAGTCACAATATCTTGTTTTTCTGCTCTCTTTAACAATTTTTGAGTGGCTGGATCTACCGAGCGCTCTTTAACCTCGTCCATATTCAATCTTCTCCTCCATTTTCTCAGCAATTTTTTTTATCCCGGGTAAAATATCTTTGTTTAAATCAAAGAGTGAAACATTAGCCAGGTCTGCCTCCACAATTTTTTCCTCGTAGGGAATGAAGCCTAAAAACTGAAAGTCTGGCATACTGGTAATGAGAAACTCTCGGTCAGAATCGGTTCTGATTTTATTTCCTACTGCCGCGATATTCTCTATTCCTATATCTTTAGCCAGATCTTTAATCCGATAAGCTGTCTGGACACTTCGCCTTCCCGGCTCTACCACTACCATTAATTGATCCACTCCCCTGGCTGTTCCTCTTCCCAGATGCTCTATTCCTGCTTCCATATCCAGGATAACCACCTCTTTACGTTCGAGCATCAAATGGCTTAGTAACGCTTTTAAAAAAGCGTTTTCTGGACAGGTACAACCAAATCCTCCTCCCCTCACGGTTCCCATAACAGCCAAGTGTATCCCCTGGTGATGGGCAAAGTACTTTTCAGGAATATCATCAACCCTGGGATTTAGTTTAAAATAAGGATTTAGCCTGCCAACCTTAGCATGGGTTCTTTCTTCTATTAGTTCCTTTAGCTCAATTAAAGGCTTTATTCTGGAGGGATTAGGGAATCCCAGAGTAAGAGCGAGGTTGGCGTCGGGGTCAGCATCTATAGCAAAAACTTTCTTACCCTTACGAGAAAACTCACTAGCCAAACCAGCGGCCAGGGTAGTCTTCCCTACTCCTCCCTTGCCGGTTATAGCAATTTTCATCCCCATTTTCCTTAAGGCAAAATCTTTATATTTTATCATCCCTTCCGAGCTTGTCAAGGGCTAAACACGCTTGAAAATCCTTATAGATCCTGAAACTGCGAGCTTGTAATCATTTTCACAAAGTCAAATAAAAAAACTTCAAGCCCTGGCTTCCCATAAATCAGCAAAGCGAATTCAGGGATATTGCTCCGGTGGGACATCTTTGGGCACATACCCCACACCTTTGACAATTCCTCTCATCGATGACGGCCAGATTATCCTCTAGCTCACAAGCATCAAAGGGGCAAACCTTGACGCATATACCGCACGCTATACAAGCCTTTTTACAAACCTTCCTGGCCTTTTTCCCCTTATCTAAAGAAGAACAGACAACCCGGTAATCTGGCTCTTCATCTAAAACCTCAAGAGTGAATAGATTTCTGGGACACGCCTTGACGCAATTTCCACATCCAGTACATTTAGCAGCGTCAATGCGGGGTAGACCTCCATTCACGCTAATGGCATCAAATGGGCAGGAAGCCTGGCAATCACTGTACCCCAAGCAGCCATAACTACAGGCTAGGTCTCCTCCCATCAGTAAATTGGCTGCCTGGCAAGTTTTTACACCTTCGTATTCTGCTTTTTTTCGCCTCTGTGACTGCAAAGCTCCGCAGTGAAGGAAAGCCAGCTTACGCTGAGTAGACCCTGCCTGTACTCCCATTAAAGCAGCTATTTTCTGAACTGTATCATTTCCACTTACAATACAGGCGCTAGCTAAAACCTCTTCCTTAACGGTCGCCTCTGCCAGACTGCGGCAACTAGCATATCCACAAGCACCGCAATTAATACCGGGCAGGTACCCTAGAATTTGCTCCACCCGGGGGTCTTCTTCCACTTTGAATTTTTTGTTAGCGATAGACAAAAATAGAGCAAAGACCGCGGCCAGTCCTCCCATAGTTAATGTAGAAATCAAGATCAAATTCATTTTTTCCCTTTTTTAGCTAGCTGCCGATGAGGCCGGTGAACCCCATAAAAGCCAGAGCCAGTAGGCCAGCCGTAATCAAGGTAATGGCAGCTCCTTGGAGAGGTTCAGGAACCTCAGCAAAGTCCAACTGTTCTCTAATTCCGGCCATCATCCACATAACCAGAGTGAATCCTAATCCGGCCCCAAAGCCAAAAACGATGCTCTCAACAAAGTCATAATTTCTTAAGGGAATAAAAAGAGCCACAAAAAATATGGCGCAATTGGTAGTAATAAGGGGTAAGTATATCCCTAAAGCCCGGTAAAGACCAGGGCTTACTTTACGAATAAACATCTCTATTAGCTGCACCAGTGAGGCAATAACCAGAATAGCCGTAACATATTGTAAGAAAGGAAGATGGAATTGAACTAAAATAAAGTGGTTCACCAGCCAGATAATGGTAGCGGTCAAGGTCATAACAAAGGTAGTTGCAAAGCCCATAGCCACCGCAGATTCTATTCTTCCCGTTACTCCCAAAAAAGGACAGATGCCTAAAAAGTATCTTAAGACGAAGTTATTAACTAAAGCTGCACTAAGGAAAAGCAAAATAAACTTCATTTCATAGCTGCTTTGATAAAGTCTCTGAACAAGGGATGGGGAGATTGGGGGCGGGACTGAAATTCAGGGTGAAACTGAACCGCCACGAACCAGGGATGATCAGAAATTTCAACGATTTCTACCAGGTCTTTCCGGGGAAAGACTCCCGCTACTCTTAATCCCCTCTGCCCAAAGAGCCGACGATACTCATTGTTAAACTCATACCGATGACGGTGACGCTCGTAAACTAAGGTCTTTCCGTAAGCCTGGGAACTGAAACTACCTGAGTCCAATCGGCAGGGATAAGCACCCAATCTCATGGTTCCCCCCTTATCCCTTATACTCCTTTGTTCTGGTAAAAGGTCTATTACAGCGTGAGGGGTATCGGGGTCAAACTCTGTTGAGTTAGCGCCTTTCAACCCGGCGACATTTCGAGCAAACTCAATGGTGGCACATTGCATTCCCAGACAAATTCCTAGAAAGGGAATTTTCTCTTTTCGAGCATACTGGATGGCCCTTATTTTTCCTTCCATCCCTCGGGGACCAAATCCACCGGGAACCAGAATCCCTTTCACCGAGGAAAGATATTTTGGTGGATCCTCCTCGAGCTCCTCCGCTTCTAGCCATAACACCTTAACCCTTACCTCATTGGCAGCCTCGGCATGAGTAAAAGCCTCATTTATACTTTTATAGGCATCTTTCATTCTTACATACTTACCTACCACAGCAATCCTTATTTCTTGGTGAGGATTATTAACCTTTTCCACCCATTTTCGCCAGCTATCCAGATTCCTTTTAGGGAGAGAAAGGCCCAATTTTTGCAGAATGCTGTCGGTCAATCCTTCAGTGTCGAAGCGAAGAGGAACCTCGTAGATATTATCTACATCAATGGCCTGGATAACATCTTTTTGCTCTACATTACAGAAAAGAGAGATCTTCCCCCTTGCCTCGGAGGTCAAGGGAATTTGGGTTCTACAGAGAATTAAATCTGGCTGAATTCCTATCTCCCGGAGTCTACCCACACTGTGCTGAGTTGGTTTGGTTTTAAGTTCAGCCGAAGATTTGACGTAAGGAAGAAGAGTTAAGTGAATAAATAAGGTATTTTCCCGACCCATCTTGAGGCGAAACTGTCTTATTGCTTCCAGGAAGGGAAGGGATTCGATATCTCCCACTGTTCCTCCTATTTCAATGATGACTACTTCGGCCCTATCTTTTTCTGCCACCTTTTTTACCCTCGCCTGTATCTCATCAGTGATATGAGGAACCACCTGGATGGTCCCTCCCAGATATTCGCCCCGTCTTTCCTTCTCAATTACGGCACTATAAATCTGACCTGTAGTTACATTGTTATGAGATGATAAATCAATATCCACGAAACGCTCATAATGACCCAAATCAAGATCGGTCTCGGCTCCGTCCCTGGTGACAAACACCTCTCCGTGTTGATAAGGATTCATTGTTCCCGGATCTACATTGATATAGGGATCAAACTTAAGCATACTTACCTTCAAACCCCGTGATTTAAGAAGAGCCCCAATGGAAGCTGAGGCTATTCCCTTACCCAGGGAAGAAAGAACCCCTCCCGTAACAAAGATAAACTTGGTCATCTTAACCCCAATTAATCAGCCTCCTGGCTCATTTTCTCGACTTCTTCTAACAAAACTCTCACTATATCTTTTTCCTTAACCTTTCTCAGCCGTTTTCCCTTTTTAAAAAGCGTCCCTCCTCTTTTGGTACAGGCTATGCCAATATCGGCTTCCTTGGCCTCGCCTGGCCCATTAACTTCACAGCCCATCACCGCTATTTTCAGAGGAATCTTGATTCCTTCTATTTCAGAGAGAACCTCTTTTGCTACTGATTCCAAGTCTATCCGACATCTCCCACAGCTAGGACAGGAAATTAAATCAGGACCCTCTTTAAACAAATCAAGAGATTTCAGGATCTGGTATCCTATTTTGACCTCCTCTACTGGATCAGCAGTTAAAGAAACCCTGATGGTATCCCCTATTCCTTGGAAAAGAAGAACCCCTATGCCTATAGATGATTTTATAATGCCTTCAGGAGGGGGGCCGGGAGCAGTTATGCCTAAATGAAGAGGGTAAGGAATCTTATCCGATATGAGCTGATAAGAAAGGATAGTGGTAAGGACATCGTTAGCTTTAAGAGAGACAACGATATCTGAAAAGTCCACTTTTTCTAAGAGTTTTACACTATTCAAGGCACTTTTTACCATGGCCTCAGCTAGGAAGGTCCGATCTCTTTCTTCCTCACCCTCCTTTACTTTTCCTCTAAAAAAACGATCCTTTAGAAGTCCTCTTTCTAAAGATCCTGAGTTTATCCCCACCCTAAGGGGAATTCCCTTTTTCTTAGCCTTTTCTGCTATCTTTAGTATTTCTTTTTTGCCCATATTTCCGGGATTGACTCTCACTTTATCTATCCCTCGGTCTATAGCTTCTAGGGCAAGTTTATGATTAAAATGAACATCGGCTACCAGAGGAGTATCCACCTCGGCCCTGATTTTAGAAAGGGCCTTGGCAGCTACCATATTGGGAAGAGCTATCCTCACTATCTTTGCTCCAGCCTGGGTGAGCTTTTTGATCTCGGCAACTGTTGCTGGAACGTCCTCGGTTTTGGTCTTGGTCATTCCCTGCACCACCACCGGGCTGCCACCACCAATCTTTAACCTACCAACCTTTACCGGTAGACTTATCCTTCTTTTCACTCCCCCTTTCCTCGAAATTTCCTTTATCCTTTTGGTCCTTCTCACATAAAATCAGGCCAGGCTCGGAGTTTACTTAATATGGACAGCCTGGCCTGTATTGGATTACCCCTCTTCCATAGTGATAGCCTCTGCAGGACAAACCTCTGCACACTCCCCTTTGCCATCACAGTCTTCCGGTCTCACTAATTTAGCAACATCATTCACCATCTCCAGAGCATTATTTGGACACTCATCAATACAGATCTCGCATCCTGTACACAGCTCCTCATCTATGACCGGTTTCTTCATCTTTGACCTCCTTGAGCGTCAGTTTTTGTCGTTTCCTCCCGTCCATGTAAGATTTAAGAAAGAACCAGATCCAGAATTCTGATCAAGGTAGATCTAACTTTACTTCTCTCCACCACTAAATCGATGATCCCGTGTTTGAGCAGTGATTCGGACTGCTGAAAACCTTTGGGCATTTGCTGTTTGATGGTTTGCTTTATTACCCGAGGCCCGGCAAATCCTAAAAGAGCCCCCGGTTCGGCGAGGACGACATCTCCCCGACTGGCAAAACTTGCCATTACCCCTCCCATGGTTGGATGAGTAAGCAAAGATATATAGAGCAGTCCCAGTCTTTTGAGTTCAGCTATGGCGGCACTGGTCTTGGCCATTTGCATCAAAGAGATAACTCCCTCTTGCATTCTAGCTCCACCTCCAGATCCGGAGATAATTAGGAGGGGGTATTTCTTTTCCATAGCCTTCTCTATGGTGAGAGTTATTCTTTCCCCAACCACTGAACCCATGCTCCCTCCCATGAAGCCAAAATCAGTAACTCCTACTGCTATGGGTCTGCCTCCGATTTTCCCCTCTCCAATCAGAGCAGCCTCATCCAGGCCAGTGGCTTTTTCACTTTTACTTAATTTCTCTTCATACCCCGGAAAGTTAAGCGGATTATCGGAATTTATCTTCGAATCGTATTCGATGAAACTATCTTTGTCCAGGGTAATCTCGATCCTTTTCCTTGCTCCCAGATAGAAGTGAAATCCGCATTTAGGACAGACCTTAAGGTTACCTTCCAGGTTCTTGTTGTAAATGATTTCCGAGCAGTTGGTGCAGTTGGTCCAGAGCCCATGAGGAATATCTATTTTCTTCTTTCCCCTTTTTATCCTGTTATAGGTTCTCTCAAACCAGCCCATTTTTGCTGTCTCCACAAAACCTCAAGTTATAATACCACGCCAGACAAAAATGTCAAAACTACGAATTAAAGCTGTCCTGACATTTCTGTTTCTTCGCCAACCTCCCTTTGACAAAGTATCCGACAATGATAAGATAAGCACTGGTGGCTTTAAATCAAAGAAAATAGAGCTTAAAAAAGCTTAAGATAAGTAGATAATATAGGGAAAAGGCGAATATAATAAGGAGGAGGAAATGAGAGAGTTCACCTTTGATCTAGCTAAGTTCATTCCCTATCGGGATAAGAAAGTCTGTGAAAAGGTAAGAGCAATTAAGAGACAGGATATCTGTAAACATCCTGAAGTGCAGTTTAAAATCAGAGTAATTGAGGATACCGATGAGTTTTACTTTGAATTTGCCCTGGATATAGTTACCAGAATAAGACAGTCTCTTGAGGAAGGCAAAAAACTGGTTTTGATTCTTCCGGCAGGACCAATTCCTCAATACAGGATAGCTAGTCATCTTATTAATGAATTAGGAGTTTCCTGCAGGCACGTTCATACCTTTAACATGGATGAGTATGCCAACGAGGAGGGAGAAACTGCTCCCGAGAGCTGGCCTGGTTCTTTCAAAAAGTCGATGCAGGAGAACTTCTTCTCTCTCATAGACAAGGATCTAAGACCTGCCCCGGAGCAAGTCCATTTTCCTTCTCACAAAAATATAAATCATTACGCTAAAATGATAGAAGACGCTGGCGAGATAGATGTATGCTACGGAGGAATTGGTTGGTGCGGACACATTGCCTTCTGGGAAGCTCACCTGGGAGCGGAATTTGGGGAAGATATTGAAACATATAAAAAAGCAAATCCTCGTATAGTAGAACTTCATCCTATGACCATTATGCAAAATGCTCTTCACTCATTTAGTGGGGACTGGTCTTCTGTTCCTCCTAAAGCGGCCACCATAGGGCCTTGCCAAATCGTGGGGGCAAGGATGAGAAGTTTTTGGCTTGATGGTTATCTAGGAGGCGGGGTTTCCTGGCAGAGATTTATAGTCAGGCTTGTCGCCTATGGCCCGGTAAATACTCTTGTTCCTGGATCTATCCTTCAAACTGTTCCTACTACCTACACGCTTTTAGGAGGAGTTGCCGATAACTGCGAGGTGAGTATAAGATAAGGAAGGTTGCCTCTTTCCGGGGACTACAATGCGGAGTTCCTTACGCCGAGGGTTTCCGAGCCTATTCAGTCTGGGGTAGGATCAAACCAAAAAGACTGCTTCCCTGAGCTTCCCTTGCTCTTTAAACTCATCTAAACTGCCGAGGTATGCTCTGGGGAAATTACATTTCGGTGGAGGATATTTTTTAACTTTCTCTTGGGTACATGAAGCAGCCCTTTTTTATCTTTCCAGTATTTAACTGAATTTTCGAAAGGTTC
>JAUWXE010000053.1 GCA_030616535.1 Candidatus Aerophobota bacterium | reverse complement strand
TCTGTTCCTGGGGTCATCATCGGGACGGGCCGTAGCCCCGAGGTAAATATCGACTGCCGCGAGGCCTGTGTAAACAGGGACTTCATTGAGATAAGCCTTGCCTCCCCCCAGCTTGATCTTGGGTTTGGAATGTCCGATATTAAGATAGATACCGGATGAGCACATAGGCCCAAAGGTGGCGCTGGTTACCACATCTACCTCCTGGGCAGCTTTTTCGATTCCTTTTTCATCCACTAGATCAATGATCTCTTCTGCCGTCACCACTACCGCCTTACCCTTTTTTATCTTCTCGTTAATTTCAGCCAGTGTCTTGGCCACTTTTTCCTCCCTATCCGCTAAATAATTCCGTACTCAAATATCTTTCCCCGGTGTCAGGTAATATGACCACAATTAGCTTTCCTGTGGATTCAGCTCTTTTGGCCACCTTTAATGCGGCAAAGACTGCTGCTCCTGAGGAGACCCCGGCTAGAATGCCCTCTTCCTTAATTAATCTGCGGGTGCTAATAATTGCCTCCTCACTTTTCACCTTGATAACCTCGTCGATTAGTCCTACCTCTAGGACCTCTGGTATGAAGCCAGCTCCGATTCCTTGAATCTTATGGGATCCGGGTGATTCACCGGAAAGGACTGCTGACTCAGCTGGTTCTACCGCAACTACCTTAAAATCAGGCTTTTTTTTCTTTATTACCTGGGTCACGCCGGTAAGGGTTCCTCCTGTTCCTACACCACTTATTAGTATATCTATTCTGCCATCGGTGTCTTCCCAGATCTCTTTAGCCGTGGTTTGGCGGTGTATAGCCGGATTAGCTGGATTCTTAAACTGTTGGGGGATAAAGACCCTGGGTTTGTTACTGGCTAGCTCTTCTGCCTTTCTCACCGCTCCCTTCATTCCTTCTGAACCAGGGGTTAAGATGAGTTCTGCTCCAAAAGCTCTGAGCAAGCCCCTTCTCTCAATACTCATAGTGTCGGGCATAGTGAGAATTAATTTATAACCTTTTACAGAAGCCACAAGGGCTAAAGCAATGCCAGTATTGCCACTGGTTGGCTCAACAATGATGGTATCATGATTGATCAGGCCTTCCTTCTCCGCTGCCTCAATCATGGAAAGGCCTATTCGGTCCTTCACTGACCCGCAAGGGTTAAAAGATTCAAGCTTTCCGACTACTTCTGCTCTCAGGCCCCTGGCAATCCTATTTAATCTAACCAGGGGGGTTCTTCCTATCAGTCCGGTAATGTCATCGGCTATCTTTGCCACTTACCTCACCTCCCCTAATCCTCTCCCTGATGGTAGCTAACAACATCTTGGCGCCTGGGACAGATTTGGAGGTTATCTCAATTCCAGCATTCTATCTACCGCTTTTCTTGCCCTATTAGCTATCCTAGCCGGAACTTTAATTTGATGCTGCATCTCTTTTAACGACCAGACAACCTTCTCTAGAGTGATAAGTTTCATGTTAGGACAAATAGCCTGTTCAGAGGCAGAGAGAAATCTTTTTCCGGGGTTTTCCTTGCGTAGCCGGTGAATGATTCCCAACTCTGTTCCCACGATGATCTCATTATTTTCGGTGGTTTTAGCATATCGGCACATTCCCTCCGTACTTTGAACTTCATCAGCCAGAGAAATTACCTCCGGTCTACACTCCGGATGGACTATTACCTTGGCCTGAGGATGTTCTTTTCTTAACCTGAGAATATCCTGAGGAAGAATTCTAAGGTGAGTGGGACAATAACCAGGCCAGAGAATTATCTCCTTTCCCGCCTGACCAGAGACATAATGGCCCAGGTATTGATCAGGGATGAATAGAACTTTCCTCGTTTGATCCAGTCCTTTAACAATCTTTACCGCATTGGCTGAGGTGCAGCAAACATCAGACTCTGCCTTGACTTCAGCGGTAGAATTAACGTAACATACCACATAAGGATGGCCATATTTTTGTTTCTTCTCTTTCAGCTTTTCCACCGTTACCATATTGGCCATAGGGCAGCCAGCATTTACCTCAGGTAACAAAACGATCTTATCCGGACAAAGAATAGAGGCGGTCTCCGCCATAAAGTGGACTCCGCAGAAGACAATCACCTCCGTCTCGGTTTCGGCTGCTTTTTGACTTAAGCCTAAAGAATCGCCCACAAAATCCGCAATGTCCTGCACCTCGCCTAACTGATAGTTATGAGCAAGGATAACGGCATTTCTCTGTTCCTTTAACTGAATGAGCTTATCCACTAACGCTTGGTTTCTATTGTTTTTTATAGACATTTTTCCCCTTTTTGCTCTTATCTTTTTTTTGTGAGATTGAACATGAAATACCTCTAAAATTCAGAATTTGAAGAATCCGATGCTTTAGGAGCTCAAGGTCCTTCGGTAGAGCGAGACATATCGGGGGACGACCTTGTCGGTAGTGAATTTTTCCAGAACTCTCACTCTTGCCTTTTTCCCCATTTTTTCTGCTAAATCCTCATCAGTTAGAATTTTGAGACAGTATTCTGCCATGGTCTCTAAATCTCCCACTTCGGCTAAATACCCATCCTTTCCATGGCGGATTACCTCTGGCAGTCCTCCAACTTTCGTAGCAACCACAGGAACCTCTGAGCTCATAGCCTCCAGGGCAGCGAGGCCAAAGCTTTCCTGCTGTGATGGGAGCAAGAAAAGGTCAGATTTTCCCAAAATTCGGGATACATCCCGCACATTACCCCGAAAGCAGACTTTCTCTCCTAATCCCAGTTTTTCCGCCAGTCTTTGAGCTGGATGCTTGGTTGGTCCCTCCCCAATCAAATAAAGCTTAGAGTTAACTTTTTTCACGATCATACCAAAGATTCGCACAACATCTGCTACTCTTTTGAGAGGTCTGAAGTTGGAAATATGACAAATTATCTTCTCTTCACCCCTGCTTGTTCTTTTGTACTTCTCTGGATCTACGAAGTTAGGTATGACCGTGATGGGCCTGGTAATGCTAAATTTTTCCTGGGTTTCTTTTTTCAAAAACTCAGAAACAGCGGTTAGACTGTCGGAGTTTTCCATGCTGAACTCAACAATGGGCTTATAGGAGGGATCCAGTCCCAGTAATTGCACATCCGTCCCATGAAGAGTGGTGACAATCTTTGTCCTAGCCACGAGAGCTTTCTTGGCAAGATAGGCAGAAGCAGCATGGGGGATTACGTAGTGAACATGAATTATATCTAGGTGATTATGCTCAATCACGTCGATTATTTTTGAGGCTAGAGCTAGAGTATAAGGGCTGTACTCAAAGAGGGGATAGGGGGGGATATCAACTCGGTGATATAATATTCGGCAGTTGTCTGTCTCCAATCGAGGCGGGCAGGCATAGGAGATAAAATGAACCTCATGCTCCTTAGCCAGGCTAAGTCCGAGCTCACAAGCAACAACCCCACTTCCACCAAAAGTTGGATAGCAAACTATTCCGATTTTCATTTTTTTGTTATTTAACTCTGAAATTATGGGTATAAATATTCATCCGTTTGCCTCTGGCAAAACCGATTATTGATAATTTCATCTTTTCAGCTAACCTTACTGCTAAATCTGTAGGCGCCGCACGGGAGATAATAACAGGTGTTTTTCGTTTTGCTACTTTGATTACTATTTCTGAGGAGATCCTCCCGCTGGTCAAGATGATCTTATTTCTGGTGGATATATTCTTTAAGAAACATTCACCGAAGATTTTATCAATGGCGTTGTGGCGGCCTATATCTTCGGCAAAGACTTCAATCTCATTTTGCTTACAAAGGGCAGCCGAATGGACCCCCCCGGTTTTCTTGAAGAGAGAAGACTTTGCTTGGAATGCTTTCATCAGATTAATAATTTGCCCATAATTGATTTGAACATCTGAATTTACTGGTCTACAATCTATAATATCTTGAGAATTATAAAAAGAGGGACCTCTTCCGCAAGCGGAAGTGATCAGTCTTTTTCGAAAAAGCTCTTGAGGAACTTTAAGATCCTCCTCTACCTTCACGTTAGCATAATACCCATCTTTACCAAGACGGACAGCTTTTATCAGAATGTTATTTTTGATCAAGCCCTCCGATAACAGAAAGCCTACCGCCAAATATTCTAATTTATGGGGACTACACAGAAGAGTTACTATTTCCTGACCATTAACCAAAATTGTAAAGGGAATTTCTTTTATAATCCAATCTTTTTCCACATTCTTCTGGCCGAAACTCAGACGAGTTATGTTTAACTTGTGGGTTTGTGAAATCTTCTTAATTTCTTCTTGCATTTTTCTATGCCTGCTCGGTTTCTATCTTATCACCATCCCGGCTATCTACCGGGTATCACTTGAGCAAATATTCCTTCTTTTTATTGACGCCTGAGCCCGAAACTTTCACTACATACAGGACAGGACGGATTCGGTTTGATGTCTATACATTCTGCTTTATTGTGAAATAAATCATAAGTAAAAAGCTTACCTATCAAGTTATTTCCATATCCAGTGACTAATTTTATAACCTCATTTGCTTCCAAAACTCCAAAAAATCCAGCCGTTACTCCAATTATAGGAAATTTTATTTTCTTGGGTGGATTCGGAAATATACAATTCAAGCAGGGCGTTCTTCCCGGGACTATAGTGGTGATTTGACCATAGAATCCCTCAACGGCAGCATGTATAAGTGGCTTTCTGCCTTTGACACAGAACTCATTCAACAAATATCTTGTTTCAAAGTTATCAAGCGCATCTACCACTATATCTACATCATTCAGTAGATCTTCTATGTTTTCCCGGCAAATTCTTTTAGAATATGTTTTTATTTTTATTTGTGAATTTAATTGCTTAAGCTTTTCTTTGGCCGACACAGACTTTTCTTTTTTGTTCAAATCTTCTTCCCCATACAGAATTTGTCTGTTTAAATTGTTGAGCTCTGGCTTCTGCTCATCAATCAAAAACAAGTATCCAATCCCCGCTGCTGTTAGATATATACTGATAGGCGATCCTAATCCCCCTACTCCTACGATAGCTACTTTTGCTTTTTTTAACTTCTCCTGCGCTTTTTTTCCAAATATCATTATCTGACGATCATATCTTCTTAATTCCTTTTCGTTTAACATTTTATCCCCCTGCTATGGGAGGAAATAGGGATATTTCATCGTCGTTTTTTAACTGAGTTCGTAGTTCTACATAGTTGCCATTGATAAATACCCATGCATATCGGGGTAGCCATTTTTTAAGTTTGGGAAAATCTTGAGCTGTTTTTTCCAGGGCTTCCTTTACAGTAGCACCGTGAGGTAGGTAAAGTTCAGCTTTATCCACTCCGCATAAATTCCCGAAAAAAGTGAAAAATTTGATTTTTATCTTCATTTAACCGAACCTCCCCCACTCCGCCGGAAAACCGCATTAAATAGGATATTTTTCTTTGATTCAGTTTTTTTGACCTATTTGGAACTAATTCAATAATCACCAATGGCTGATTTTTGTACTTTTTATGCTAATAGTGAGACTGTTCTTTTCTTCCGGCAAAAAGAGGAGACATTTCCCTCAATCTTCCCACAATCTCCACCAGGTTTTTTACGGTATAATCTATATCTTCTTTTCGGTTGTCCCTACCCAAGGAAAATCTGATCGACCCCTGAGCTATCTCGGGAGGGACACCCATGGCTATGAGAACATGAGAAGGTTCTAAACTGCCGGAGGTACAGGCTGACCCGGTGGAAGCTGCGATTCCTTTAAGATCAAGATTTAAGATCAAGGATTCTCCCTCAATAAATTCAAAAGAAACGTTCAAGGTATTGGGTAGTCTTCGGGTGGGACGTCCATTCAGACGACAATGGTTTATATTTTCTTTGATCATTTTCTCCAATCTATCCCGAAGATTAGATTCACGTCGTGATTGCTGCACCATTTCTTTTGATGCTATCTCGGCTGCTTTTGCCAGTCCTACTATGCCGGCCACGTTTTCCGTGCCGGCGCGACGACGCCTTTCCTGATATCCACCGTGAAGTAAGGGGTGAATTCTGGTACCTTTACGGACATATAAAGCTCCCACTCCTTTGGGACCATAGAACTTATGAGCAGATAGGGAAAGAAGGTCTACCTTTAAATCATCAACATTAACTTTTATCTTTCCTATCGTTTGTATAGCATCGGTATGGAAGTAAATTCCAGCTTTTCGGGCAATCTCGCCTATTTCTGAAATGGGCTCAATGGTTCCTACCTCGTTATTAGCATGCATCACACTGATAAGAGTAGTCTGGCTGGTAATGGCTTCCTCGACCTGTCCGGGGTGGAGCCATCCATGTTTATCCACCGGCAAAAAGGATACCTTATAGCCTCTTTTTTCTAAATACTCGAGGGCTGAGAGTACTGCGTGATGTTCTATGGAGGAGGTTATGATATGTTTTCCTTTCTTTTCCAGGGCCGCAGCTACTCCTTTTAAAGCAAGGTTATCTGCCTCTGTTCCCCCACTGGTGAAGATTATCTCCTCCGGGCTAGCCCCGATGAGATTGGCCACCTTTTCTCTTGCCTCATCAGTTGCCTTTCTTGTCTCTTGGCCAAAAGAATAAATAGTTGAGGGGTTGCCAAAAGCTTCTTTATAGTAAGGCAGCATTGCCTCTAATACCTCTGGATGAAGAGGAGTGGTGGAATTGTGGTCTAAATATATCCTTTTCATTTTAATATCTGCTCAAATTTGAAACATGTATTTATGTTCTGGCTGAGGAAGTCTGGAGATCTGTCTTGCCTCTGTAAGGAGGTCCTCCAAACTCGTTCCTTCCAGAATCTCCTTTATCTTCTTTCCTAATCTCTGCCAGAGGAGTCGGGAGACACAGCTATTTACCCGCTCACATTGAGATATTTCATCTTCGTCATCGACACAAAATACTGGAGTAACGGGGACCTTTAGGGCTTTTATGATATCCATCACGGTAATCTCTTTTGAGGACCTGGCCAGGAGAAATCCCCCTCCCGGGCCTCTTATACTTCTTACCAATCCTGCCCGGCGTAGTTGATTGAAGATCTGTTCCAGGTAATTAACAGAGATTCCCTCTCTTTGGGAAATGTTTTTGATAGAGACAGAGCCAATAGCTTCATGGGTGGCTAAATCAAGCATTGCCCTCACCCCATATCTTCCTTTGGTAGACAATCTCAATCTTTATCTCCCCTTTTCTATTTTAGGAGAATCTCCGGCGTCCTAGTCTCTGCTATAATCCTACCAATATAATATTTCTAATGATTTCGGTCAAGAATATCTCCACCTCATCCAAGCTCACTTTTCAATTATAGATTTATGATAATTTTAGTCAAGTATTAG
>JAUWXE010000014.1 GCA_030616535.1 Candidatus Aerophobota bacterium | reverse complement strand
TCAGGGTAAAGCATATCTTTAAGGGGGAGTTTGGCTTTAGGACTCTGCGAGCCGGGGTGGAAACTATATATGCGCCGGAGCGCTTTGAAGAAGAGTCTTTGATGTTAACCGGCGATCTAAATGTAGCTGTGGTGGAGTGGATCGTTCAATACAGAATTAAGGATCCTATTGATTATCTTTTTAAGGTGAAAGATGTGCAGAAAACGTTGAGAGATCTCTCTGAGTCGGCTATGCGTCAGATAGTGGGAGACAGAAGTGTAGATGAAGTCTTAACAGTAGGACGAATAGAGGTAGCATTAGAGACACAGAAAAAACTTCAGCAAATTCTGGATGCTTACCACGTAGGAATTCAGGTAACCACGGTAAAGTTAAAAGATGTCAACCCGCCTGATCCGGTAAAAGACTCCTTTAATGAGGTTAACGTGGCAAAACAGGATAGAGAGACCACTATCAATCAAGCCTGGGAGGCTTATAATAAGATTATTCCCAGAGCAAAAGGAGAAGCAGAGAAGACTATTAGCCAGGCAGAAGGATATGCGGTAAACAGAGTCAATCGATCCATGGGAGACGCTAATAAGTTCGTGGCTGTCTGGAAGGAATACCAGATGGCCAAAGATGTAACCAAGAGGAGGCTGTATCTGGAAACATTGGGAGATATTCTACCCAAGATAGGAAGAACCTATATACTTGATGTAGACCAAAAGGGGATACTTCCTCTGCTATCCCTTGGTGAACAAGGAGGCGAGTAATGAAACTCACAAGATTGGTTCCTATAATAGTGGTGATTATTATAGGTTTGATTATTCTGGGCGGCACTTTGTATACGGTAGATCAGACCCAACAGGTGGTCATTACCCAATTTGGTGAACCAATTGGAAAACCCATAACTGAAGCTGGCCTTTACTTCAAGAAGCCTTTTATTCAGAAGGTAAATTATTTTGAAAAACGTCTTTTGGCCTGGGATGGACTTCCTACTCAGGTTCCCACTAAAGATAAAAGATATATCTGGGTTGATACCACCGCCCGTTGGAGAATTATTGATCCCCTTAAGTTTCTCCAGACAATGGGAAATGAAAGGACGGCTCTTGGCAGGCTCGATGATGTCATCGATTCTGCTACCAGAAATCAAATCACCAGCCACCTTCTCTATGAGCTGGTGAGAAATTCAGAGAGGGAGTTTGTTGAGACAGAGGTAAGTCTAGAGATTGAAGAGAAGATAGGTGAAGTGAAGTATGGTCGGGAAAAGATAAGTCGATCGATTCTAGAGGAGGCCTCTGGGCTCGTCCCCGAATTCGGACTAGAGTTAGTTGATGTCAGGATTAAGAGGCTCAACTATGTGGAGCGGGTAAGACAAGGGGTCTATGCCAGAATGATTGCCGAGAGAAAAAGGGTGGCTGAACAATATCGCTCCGAAGGTGAAGGAAAAAAGGCTGAGATTGAGGGAATGAGAGAGAAGGAGCAGCAAAAGATCACCTCTGAGGCCTACCGACGGGCGCAGGAGATTACGGGTAAAGCTGATGCTGAGGCTACCGGGATTTATGCTAAAGCTTACAATAAAGATCCTGAATTTTATTCTTTCTTGAAGACCCTGGATACTTACAAAGGAACACTAAATGAACGGACCTGGCTACTTTTAACCTCGGACAGCGACTTTTACAAGTATCTAAAAAGTATTTATCCTTGAGAAGGCATCTAAAAAGTAGTGATCAGAATTTTCTCGAGGCACTTGACAGGGACAAATGGTTTGTTATAATATATGCGACTTTAAAGAGGGGTTGACAAAAACAGAAAATAAGATAAGAAAGTAAAAAATAAAGGTTGGAGAGAAGAGAAATGGGGGAGTATGTGTATTTTTTTGCAAAAAATAGGGCCGACGGATCAGCAAAGATGAGAAATATTCTGGGAGGAAAGGGAGCCAATCTTGCTGAAATGGCCAATTTAGGTATCCGAGTTCCTCCCGGTTTTACCATCAGTACCGAGGTATGCACATACTACACCCAAAACCACCGTTATCCAGAGAACCTGGATGCCGAGATAAGGGAAAATTTAAACAAGATCGAGGAAGTGACTCATAAAAGATTCGGTGATGCCCACAATCCCCTATTGGTTTCGGTTCGCTCAGGGGCAAGAATATCCATGCCGGGGATGATGGATACAGTGCTCAATTTAGGCCTGAACGATGACACGCTAAAGGGCCTGGTGGACCAAACCGGGAATCCAAGATTTGCCTACGATGCCTACAGAAGACTTATTCAGATGTTTGGAAACGTGGTTTTAGGGATAGAAGGGGAAAAATTTGAGGAATTGTTGGAGAAGAAAAAAAAGAGGTGTCAGGTTAAGGAGGATATTGATTTAACGGCAGAAAATCTTAAGGAACTAGTAGAAGAGTTTAAAGAGTTGATAAAAAAAGAAAAAAAGACTGAGTTTCCTCAGGATCCCTTAAAACAGCTGGATATGGCAAAAGATGCCGTTTTTGCTTCCTGGAATAATAAAAGAGCCATTAATTACCGCAAAATCAACAAAATTCCCGAACACTGGGGAACAGCGGTTAATGTGCAGATTATGGTATTTGGAAATATGGGGAACGATTCGGGTACCGGAGTCGGCTTTACCAGAAACCCGGCTACTGGTGAGAAAAAGATTTATGGAGAATATCTGCTCAATGCTCAAGGGGAAGATGTAGTTGGTGGAATAAGGACCCCTCGAGATCTTTCAAATTTAAAGGAAGATATGCCTCAGGTTTACCATGAGCTTGTGGAAATAATTCAAAGACTGGAACGGCATTATAAGGATGTGCAGGATTTTGAATTTACCATAGAGAAAGGAAAGCTTTATCTTCTCCAAACCAGAACTGGAAAGAGAACCACCCAGGCAGCGATAAAGGTGGCCTGTAGTATGGTTGAGGAGGGATTGATCGATAAAAAAGAGGCACTAATGCGAATTGAACCTGGTCAGCTGGAGCAGTTGCTTCACCGCAGGATTGATCCCAATGCAGAGGTCGAAGTATTGGCGGAAGGGCTCCCCGCCTCTCCCGGCGCAGCCACCGGCATAGTAGTTTTTACTGCTGATAGAGCAGTTGAACTAGCTCAAGACGGTAAAAAAATTATTCTGGTTCGTAAGGAAACCTCTCCTGATGATATTCATGGAATGGCTGTGGCCCAGGGGATTTTGACAGCCAGAGGAGGAATGACCAGCCATGCGGCTGTAGTAGCTAGAGGTATGGGCAAGTGCTGTGTAGCAGGGTGTGAAGTCGTCAAAGTAGAAGAGAAGAAAAAAAGATTCACTGTAAATGGACTTGTCTTCAAAGAGGGGGACTTTATCACCCTGGATGGTACCACAGGGAGGGTAATAAAGGGAAAGGTGCCCACGCTGGAACCAGAGCCAAGCCATGAGTTTAAAAAACTTATGGAATGGACCGATGAGATTAGGACCCTTGAGGTAAAGGCCAATGCCGATACTCCAAAAGATGCAAAAACGGCACGTGAATTAGGAGCCGAAGGAATCGGGCTTTGCCGAACGGAACACATGTTCTTTGGAGAGGATAGACTTCCCTTCGTTCAAAAAATGATCTTGGCTGAAGATAAAGAAGAACGAGAAAAAGCGTTGGAAAAATTAGAACCCATGCAGAAAGAGGATTTCAAAGGAATCTTAAAAGAAATGGAAGGTTTGCCAGTTATTATTCGTTTACTTGATCCCCCTCTGCATGAGTTTTTACCTAACTATGAGGATCTTCTGCTGGAGATAAATAAACTGGAGTTTCAAAACTCGGATAAAAGAAAGATCGAGGAAAAAAGAGAGCTTTTGCAGCGAGTGGTCGATCTTCGAGAGATGAACCCTATGCTGGGTCATCGTGGTTGCCGGTTAGGCATTACTTTTCCGGAAGTTTACAATATGCAGACTAGAGCTGTTTTTGAGGCAGCCGCGGAGCTGATCCTTGAGGGAAAGAAAGTCTATCCAGAGATTATGATTCCCCTGGTTGTCCACGAGAAGGAGTTGAGCATTCTTCGTCGGCAGACTATCGAGGTGATTAAAGAAGTGGAAAGAGAAAAAGGGGTTGATTTTGAGTATAAGATTGGTACGATGATCGAACTACCTCGTGCTGCCCTCTGTGCCGATAAGATTGCTCAAGAAGCAGATTTTTTTTCCTTTGGAACCAATGATTTGACCCAGACTACCTTTGGTTTTAGCCGGGATGATGCAGAGGGTAAATTTCTTCCTGCATACATAAAAAAGAAGATTCTAGATGATGATCCCTTTCAGGTATTGGATCAGGACGGAGTGGGACAGCTAGTGGAGATGGGGACACAAAGAGGACGCAAAACTAACCCTGATTTGGAAGTAGGTATCTGTGGTGAGCATGGAGGAGAGCCTTCCTCGGTCAAATTCTGTCATCGTGTGGGCATGGACTATGTGAGTTGTTCGCCTTATAGAGTTCCTATTGCTAGGCTAGCTGCTGCTCAGGCAAAGCTGGAGGAGAATCAGAACACCGAACAATGATGCTGAGAAAATTTGCGGGGGAGGTGCCAGAGCGGCCAAATGGGGCGGGCTGTAAACCCGTTGGCGTTGCCTACGATGGTTCAAATCCATCCCTCCCCACCAAAAAACCGTGAATGGTATCTCGTATCTAGTATCTCGTAAGAAAAGAAAATGAGCGATAAGATTAGAAATTTTAGAGATTTAGATGTCTGGAAGAAGGGTATAGAGATCGTTAAGGATGTATATAAGACGGTGGAGCAATTTCCTGAACAAGAGTTTCGTGGTTTAGTAAGCCAAATGCAAAGATCCGCTGTTTCTATTCCATCTAATATAGCCGAAGGTTTTAACAGATTTTATAATAAAGAGTATAAACAATTCTTATACATAACATTAGGTTCTTGCGCTGAGCTGGAGACACAAATTGAAATAGCTTCGGAGCTAAAATATATAGATAATAAAAAGAAAGAAGTTTTGTTAGAGAAGATCAACCATGAATCTCGTATGCTGACAAATTTGATTAAAAAGCTTAATTAGACTTCGAGATACGAGATACGAGCAACGAGATGCGGTAAGTGTTGCCCATGTAGCTCAGGAGGAAGAGCACATCCTTGGTAAGGATGAGGTCACCGGTTCGAACCCGGTCATGGGCTCCATCTAAAACTCCTAACAGCTGAATTTGAAAATTCTGTTGCAAAAAACAAAGAAAAGATATGCGGAGTTCTCCGTGAATATCTTGTTTATTAAAATACTTTAACTCCTTGTGGGTTAAAGGGAAAGGGAGGAGAGAATGGCACGAGAAAAATTTGTGCGAACCAAGCCTCATATTAATATCGGAACAATTGGACACGTTGACCATGGGAAGACCACCCTTACAGCGGCCATAACCCAGATTTTGGCTAAAAAAGGACTAGCTATTCCTAAGACCTTGGAGGAAATCGACAATGCTCCCGAGGAGAAAGAAAGAGGTCTAACCATCGCTATCTATCACGCAGAATATGAAACAGAAAAGAGACACTATGCTCATATTGACTGTCCTGGGCATGCTGACTATATCAAGAATATGATTACTGGAGCAGCACAGATGGATGGAGCTATCCTGGTAGTTTCGGCCTCTGATGGGGCTATGCCTCAGACCAGAGAGCATATTCTTCTCGCTCGTCAGGTTAATGTTCCGGCTATTGTAGTTTTCCTGAACAAGGTGGATCAGGTTGAAGATAAGGAGCTATTGGAACTGGTAGAGTTAGAGGTACGGGAGCTTTTGTCCAATTACGAATTTCCTGGAGATGAGATACCTGTCGTTGCTGGCTCGGCTCTTCAGTGTCTGAGTTGTGTATGTGGTAAAGAGGATTGTCCAAAGTGTGGTCCCATACTTAAATTACTGAATGCAATTGATGATTATATTCCTCTACCTCCCAGGGAAGTGGACAAACCCTTCCTCTTGGCCATTGAGGATATTTTTTCCATTACGGGAAGAGGAACTGTGGTAACGGGAAGGGTGGAAAGAGGAAGAATATCGCTGGGAGACCAGGTAGAGATAGTAGGAATGACCGAAAAAACCAGAAAGACAGTGGCCACAGGAGTAGAGATGTTTAGGAAGACATTGGATGAGGCTCAGGCAGGAGACAATATAGGGGTTCTTTTGCGAGGGACAGAAAAGGATGAGGTGGAAAGGGGTCAGGTGTTGGCTGCTCCCAATAGTATCACTCCTCATACCAAGTTTGAAGCAGAAATATATGTTTTGACCAAAGAAGAAGGTGGGCGACATACTCCTTTCTTTGAGGGATATCGACCTCAATTTTACTTCCGCACTACCGATGTAACTGGAGATGTAAGCCTTCCCGAGGGGGTTGAAATGGTGATGCCTGGTGATAATGTAAGGCCAACCGTAAAGCTCATCACTCCTATCGCCATGGAGCAGGGCTTGAGATTCGCTATCAGGGAAGGGGGACATACGGTGGGTGCAGGAGTGGTTGGGAAGATAATCGAGTAGGAAAGAAATTGAGGGAGATAATTACCCTTATCTGTAGTGAGTGCAAAGAAAGGAATTATACTACTACCAAAGACAAAAAGGCTTCTTCTTTGAGTCTTAAAAAGTATTGCCCGATTTGTCGTAAACATACAGTTCATAAGGAGAAATAGGTCCGTAGCTCAAGTGGCTAGAGCACCGGACTCCAAATCCGGCGGTTGCGGGTTCGAGTCCTGCCGGACCTGCCAACATTACAGTGCTCAGGGATCAAAAATGAGTGAAATAAAGACCCTAATTTGTTGATCTTTAGCCTCTGACCCCAGACTTCTAATTTCTGATAAATGAAATTATCTTAAGGAGCGAGAGAGCTGGTTAATAAGGTAAGTGTTTTTTTGCGGGCAGTAAGAGGTGAATTAAAGAAGGTTAGCTGGCCCGATCGGCCGAAACTTATAAGATCTACCCTCATTGTTATAATGGCTATTATTATTTTTGCTATAGTCATTGGGGGAATGGATTTAGTATTTTTCCAGATCTTAAAGCTTTTCTTGAGGTGAGATCCTTTAATGAGTAAAAAGTGGTATGCTCTTCATACCTATGCTGGACAAGAAGATAGGGTAATGGCTAATCTGCAACAGAGAATCGAATCTTTTGGAATGAAGGACAAGATCTCTCGCATCTTAATTCCCAAAGAGAAGATAGCCGAAGTTAAGGATGGGAAAAGGAGAATATATAGGAGGAAGTTCTTTCCTGGATATATGTTGATAGAGGCTGATTTAACTGAAGAAACCAAGTATGTAATCAGCAATACCCCCGGCGGTAGTGGTTTTGTGGGTCCTAAAAATCAGCCGGTTCCTCTGGAGGAAAAAGAAGTGAGCAATGTCGAGCACCGAATGGGTCTTTTAGAGAAAAAACCAAAACCTGGCATTTTCTTTGAACCAGGGGAGAGTATTCGTATCGTACAAGGCCCCTTTACCAATTTCCAAGGCGAAATAATGGAGGTCAATCCTCATCAGCAGAGGCTCAAAGTATTAGTTTCTATATTTGGCAGAGAGACTCCTGTGGGACTAGAATATGTGAATGTGGAGAAGCTTTAGTGGCAAAAAAACCAATCTTAACTTATATTAAGCTCCAGATTCAGGCAGGTAAGGCAAACCCTGCTCCTCCAGTAGGACCAGCATTGGGTCAGTACGGGGTTAATATAATGGAGTTTTGCAGGTCTTTTAATGAAAAGACAAAATCCCGAGGCGATGTTTTAATACCAGTACGGATAACTGTCTACAAAGACAGGTCTTTCACTTTCGAGCTGAAGACACCCCTGACAGCATCACTCCTTAAGATAGCAGTCGGAATAGAGAAAGGTTCTGGGGAGCCTAATAAGAAAAAGGTGGGCAAGGTAAAAAGAGAAGATCTGGTAAAAATAGCCCGGACTAAATTACCTGATTTAAATGCCTACGATGTTGACGGCGCCGTGAAGATCATCGAAGGAACAGCTAGAAATATGGGTCTGGAGATAGAGGAGTAAGGGATGGGAAGAAGAGGAAAAAGATATCTCCTGTTAAAAAAGAAGATAGATAAAAACAAGCTCTATGTCCCCATGGATGCTCTAAAGCTGGTCAAAGAGACCTCTAATTGCAAGTTTGAGGAGTCGGTCGAGGCAGCTATTTGTCTGAATATAAAGCCTAAAGCGAAAGGGCAGCGCGTAAGGGGGACAGTTATACTTCCTCAAGGTATAGGGAAGAAGATAAAAGTAGCTGTTTTCGCTGAGGGAGGCGAGGCTGAGCTAGCTAAAGAGGCCGGAGCTGACTATGTGGATGGAGAAGAGTTAGCTAAGAGAATTGAGGCCGGTTGGTTAGGATTTGATGCAGTAGTCTCGACTCCTAGAATGATGAGAGTAGTGGCCAAGTTAGGTCGAATTCTGGGACCGAAGGGTTTGATGCCTTCTCCCAAAGTGGGAACGGTGAGTGACGATCCTGCAAGAGTTGTAAAAGAATTGAAGAAAGGTAAAATTGAGTACAGAAGCGATGCCACCGGGGTAATTCATGCCCCGCTGGGAAGAATTTCTTTCAACGAAGAAGCTTTATTGGATAACCTTAAGGCCTTGCTCGAATCTCTGATAAAAGATAAGCCTTCTACGATGAAGGGAAGATATATTAAGGGGATTTCCCTTTGCTCTACCATGGGTCCAGGAATAGGGGTAAATGTGCAAAAAGCCCTAGAGATTTTGTAAAATGAGTTTAGAAGATAAAATAGTAAAAGTAAAAAAGATTGAAGAAGGATTGGAAAGAAGCGAGGCTTCCTTCGTAGTGGATTATCAGGGATTGAAGGTGGCTGAACTTACCGAATTTCGCAAGATGTTAAGGAGTAAAGGCGCAGAGTTTGTCGTGGTAAAAAATACTCTGGCCTCTCGGGCTGTAGGGGGAACAGATTTGGAAGAGGCTGGTAAATTTTTTTGCGGATGTACCGGGATAGTCTTCGTTGACCATGATCCTTTAGCCTCGGCTAAAATACTGAAGGATTTTGTTTTAGATCATCCTCAATTAGTGCTTAAAGGAGGGATTCTGGAGGGAGAGATCTTAGAGGGGGATAAAATAAAGGCTCTGGGTGATCTTCCCTCACGGGAGATTCTCTTGTCACAACTTTTAACCCTAATACAGTCTCCTTTAAGGAGAGTGTTAGGCGTCTTAAGTTCCCCCATGGGCAATCTAATTTTTTTGCTGACTTCGATTTTAGAGAGAAAAGGAGGTTCATCTATGGTTAAGACTCCAGCCGCGGTGGAAAAAAAGGACGAGAAAAGTGATAAAACGAAAGTTAAAGTAGATAAGAAGGAAAAGGTTATAAAAGCGATAGAGGGAATGAATATACTGGAGCTTTCGGAGCTAATAAAGGGACTTGAAGATAGATTTGGAGTGCAAGCGGCTGCTCCTCAAGTGATTTCTCAAGTTGCTCCTTCAGGTGAAAAAAAGGAGGAAGAAAAAACTGAATTTGATGCGGTGTTAAATGAGATAGGAAGTAAGAAGATTCAGGTAATTAAGGAGGTGAGAAAACTTACCTCCTTGGGTCTGAAAGAAGCTAAGGATTTAGTGGAACAGGCCCCTAAACCAATTAAGCAAGGAGTGAGTAAGGAAGAGGCTCAAAAGATCAAGGAAACCTTAGAGGCGGTGGGAGCTAAAGTAGAGTTGAAATAAAGGTAACTATTCAGCCTTATCATATTTCACCGCAGAGCACGCCGAGAACGCTAAGAATCAAAACAGTGAATGGTCGTTGGTGAAGAGTGAATCGTAAAGAAAGAACTAAACGGCTGTAGACTTCAGTCAACAATTCACGAAATACGATTCACCAGTTACACTGAGAGAGAGTAATTGTCCTGAGGTTTTTCTTTTTAATTCATCTTTGTGATCTTTGTGGTGAACAGTTACAAAGGAGGATTAATTTATGTATAGAAGATCAGGGGAAGGGATGATAGATTTTACTAAATCTAAACCCGTAGTGGAAGTTCCCCATCTACTAGAGATGCAAAAGACATCTTTTAAGGCCTTTTTGCAAAGGGGTGTTCCTCCCAAAGAGAGAAAGGAAGAGGGGCTACAAAGAGTATTTAAAGATGTCTTCCCGGTAGAGAGCTATAATGGAAAGTTGGTTTTAGATTTTGTAGAATATCGTTTTGATAAACCCAGGTACTCCGTAGAAAAATGCGAACAAGAAGAACTCACATATTCTCTTCTTTTGTATGTTAAACTTCGCCTGGTTAAGAAAGAAACTGGAGAGGTAGCTGAACAGGAGGTTTATCTGGGAGATTTTCCATTGATGACAAGAGAGGGAAGTTTTATTGTTAATGGAGCGGAAAGGATAATAGTTAATCAGTTGCAGAGGGCTCCCGGTGTCTTTTTTGAAGAAGATACTTCAACTGTTTCAGGTAGTGCAATATTTTATCGTGCCAGGATTATTCCAGAGAGAGGGAATTGGTTAGATTTTGAAATTAGAGATAGCCTTCTCTTTATACGCATTAATAGGGGAAGGAGATTTCTGGCTACCTTGTTTGTGAGAGCTATGGGTGGCCTACCAACTGAAGTTCTCGATGAATTTACTAATCCCGAGGATAAAAAAATTCTTGAAGAAAGTTTTAAACAGGATGGAGCAAATTCTGAGGAAGAGGCTCTTCTTAAGATCTACCAAAAAATTCGGCCAGGACGTCCTTTGATTTTTGAGTCCATTAAAGAAGTTTTTGACAAGACCTTTAAAGATCCTCGCCGATATAATCTTGGCCAAGTGGGTAGATTTCAACTTAATAAAGAGTTGGGGTTGAACACCGATTGGGAGGTAGGGGTTCTGCGATTAAATGATACAATAGGAGTTATAAAATATCTACTTAGATTAAACAGGGAGAAAAAAGAGGTTAAGAGTCTGAATCATCTCTCTTATAGAAGAGTGAGGAGGATAGGGGATCTTTTGTCAGAGCAATTACGTATCGGGTTGACCCATCTGGCTAGGATAATTCAGCAAGGGATGAGTATTCAAGATCCTGATACTATTACTCCTCGTTCTCTCATCAACACCAGAGCAGTAAGGGCGGCAGTGAATAGCTTTTTTAACACTGGACGTCTTTCCCAATATCTGGACCAGACTAACCCTTTAGCAGAACTAACCCACAAACGGAGATTATCCGCTCTAGGTCCAGGAGGATTAACTCGGGTTCAGGCTAAGGAGGAGGTAAGGGATGTCCACTATACGCATTATGGACGCATTTGTCCTATAGAGACCCCTGAAGGACAGAATATCGGTTTAATTGCGTCTTTGGCCACTTATGCTAAGGTGAATGAGTTTAGTTTTTTGGAAACCCCCTATAGGAAAGTAGTCGCCGGAAGGGCAAGTCAAGAAGTGGTCTATCTTGATGCACGAGAAGAAGATAAGTGCTATATTGTAGGTACTGACACCATAGATGAAAAGGGAAGGTTCATTAACTCTGAGGTAATAGCTAGGTACCGAGGAGATATTGTCACTGTTCCCACGGAAAAAGTAGACTATGTAGATGTCTCCCCTAAACAGATAGTAAGCGTTACTACCTCATTAATTCCCTTTCTGGAACACAATGAGGCCAATCGGGCTTTGATGGGATCGAATATGCAGCGGCAGGCACTTCCACTGGAGAATCCAGAACAACCTTTTATTCAGACGGGGATGGAAGGAAAAGTAGCCGAGGATTCTATGAGTGGAGTGAGGGCAGAAAGAGTGGGTGAGATTATTTCCGTGGATGCCGACCACATAAAAATAAAGACCTTAAAGGGTGTAGATGAATATAAGCTCACCAAGTTTAAAAGGTCTAATCAAAGGACTTGTATAAATCAGAGACCCATTGTTTCCAAAGGGGATAAGGTTAAGAAAGGAGAGTTTATAGCTGATGGTGCTGCCATCTGCGAGGGGAGGCTGTCTTTAGGCAGAAACGTTCTGGTAGCCTTTATGCCCTGGGAAGGTTACAATTTTGAAGATGCGATACTAATAAGTGAAAAATTGGTCAAAGAAGATATTTTCACTTCCATCCATATAGAAGAATTTCAGGTCGAGGCAAAAGAACTTAGATCAGGGGTGGAGGAGATAACCGCCGATGTTCCTAATGTGGAGGAATCATCCTTGAAGGATCTAGACAAGGAGGGCATCATTAGAATAGGAGCGGAAGTTGAGTCAGGGGATATACTGGTGGGCAAAGTGACACCTGAGGTGGAGATAAAATTGACTCCCGAAGAAGTCCTTCTTCAGGATATCTTCGGGGAAAAAGCGCAGAAGGCTAAAGATAGTTCCCTGAGGATTCCTCATGGCACTAAGGGTAAGGTGATGGGGGTAAGGGTGTTCTCGCAAGAAAACAAGGATAATCTACCACCTGATGTGAAAAAGAGAGTTAAGGTATATGTTGCTATCAGGCGTAAAATCAGAGTAGGAGATAAAATGTCTGGTCGACATGGGAACAAAGGGGTTATTGCTAAAGTGCTTCCTGAGGAAGACATGCCCTATCTTCCTGATGGGACTCCAGTGGAATTAGTATTAAACCCTTTGGGGGTTCCATCCAGGATGAATATTGGTCAGATTCTGGAGATGCATTTAGGATGGGTGGCCAAAACTCTGGGTACACGAATGATATGCCCCGTTTTTGAAGGACCTAAGGTAGAAGAGATAAGAGTTCTATTGAAAGAAGCTCACCTGCCAGAATCGGGCAAAACTCCTCTTTATGATGGACGAACCGGCAGACCCTTCGATGGGAAGGTTGCTGTAGGATATATGTATATGATGAAACTTATTCATATTGCCGAGAAGAAGATCCATGCTCGATCTATCGGACCTTATGCTTCAATTACTCAACAGCCCCTGGGAGGGAAATCCAGGCAAGGAGGACAGAGATTTGGCGAGATGGAAGTTTGGGCTCTGGAAAGCTATGGAGCAGCCTATACTCTCCAGGAGATGCTTACAGCTAAGTCGGATGATCCCCAGGGTAGAACCAAGATGCGTGAGCGGATAATAAAGGGAGAAAACCTATTGGATACTCAGACTCCTGAGTCTTTCAAGGTTCTGGCTAAGGAGCTCCAATCTCTGGGGCTAAATTTAGAATTTTGGAAGAATGCAAAAAAGTTTTCCATTAAGGATATGGAAGGAAAAGGATCAATAGAAGGTAAGCCGTTGTGGAAGATGAGTGATATTGACAAGATTAGAATAAGCCTGGCTTCTCCTGAAGAGATAAGAGGGTGGTCTTATGGAGAGGTAAAGAAGGCAGATACCATTAATTATCGTACTTTCAGACCAGAAAGAGGCGGCCTTTTTTGCGAGAAGATATTTGGTCCTAGCAAAAGCTATGAGTGCTACTGCGGTAGATATAGAAAAATGAAACATAAGGGAGCAAGATGTGAGAGCTGCGGGGTAGAGATCACCTCCTCTAAGGTTCGTCGTGAGAGAATGGGACACATTGAACTGGCTGCCCCGGTTGCTCATATCTGGTATACCAAGAATTATCTACCTCTTCTATTGGGGCTTAAGAAAAACGAGCTAGAAAGAGTAATTTACCTTATAAGTTATCTGGTAGTCGATCCAGGTCAGACTCCCTTGAGGAAATTGCAAATCCTGGATGAGGAGGAGTATGAAAGATACAAGAATTCATATGGGGAAGGTTCATTTCAGGCTGGCACGGGAGCAGAAGTGATTTTGAATATCCTCGAGGGGATGAAGATCGAGTCTCTAAGGGATCAATTGAAGGAGGAACTTTTCCAGGAAAGATCCAAAGAGAAAAAGCTCAAGCTAATCAGACGGCTGCAGGTAGTGAAGAATTTTCTCCGCTCAGGAAACAGGCCAGAGTGGATGATCTTAGAAGTTGTTCCTGTTATTCCCCCTGACTTTCGGCCCATGGTGCAACTGGAAAGCGGAATTTTTGCCAATTCTGATCTTAGTGATTTATACGGACGAATTATCAATCGAAATAGTCAACTGAAGCACTTGCTAGAGACTGGTGCGTCTCAAATAGTTATCCAGAAGGAAAAGAAAGTAGTTCAACAGTCTGTAGATGCATTGCTGGAAAATGAAAGACTTCCTCAACCTATATTAGGAAGAGGAGGAAGACCACTTAAGTCTTTAAGTGAAATAATCAAGGGAAAACAAGGTCGATTTCGACAGAATCTTTTAGGTAAAAGGGTTGATTACTCGGGAAGAGCAGTGATTGTACCCGGCCCAGATCTAAGGATTTACCAATGTGGCCTCCCCGAAAGTATGGCTCTGGAGCTTTTTAGACCTTTTGTTCTAGGTGAGATCCTGCGAGAAGGCAAAGCTAAAACCATCAAAGGAGCCGATCATCTGGTGGAAAAGACCGATCCTGTGGTATGGGGAATATTACAAAAGGTGGTTGAGGATCATCCTGTTCTCCTGAACAGAGCTCCTACTTTGCATAGGCTTGGAATTCAGGCCTTCCAGCCAGTTTTAATAGAGGGAAATGCCATTCAAGTTCATCCTCTGGTCTGTACCGCTTTTAACGCTGATTTTGATGGTGATCAGATGGCTGTCCACATTCCACTTTCCTATGAGGCGCAGCTTGAGGCAAGGACTTTGATGCTTTCCAGTAACAATATTCTTTCTCCAGCTAATGGAAACCCCATAATTATTCCCACTCAGGACATTACTGCTGGTTGCTATTACTTAACTCTAGAGAGGGAGAGAAGTGACAAGGAAAAAGTGTTCTCCTGCCCGGATGAAGTAATATTCGCTTACGAGTTAGAAAGGGTAGATCTTCATCAAAGGATAAAACTACTTGTGGACGGAAAGTGGGTCCGGACCACCCCCGGTAGAGTGATCTTAAATCAAATTCTGCCAGAGGAAATGGACTTTGAAAATAGATTAGTTGACAAGGAGGTTCTAGCCGAGATCATAGGTAAAATCTGGCAAAAATACGGAAACCTAACTACAGTGGAAGTTTTGGATGAAATTAAGAAATTGGGATTTGAGTTTGCTACAAGATCCGGGCTGACCTTTTCCTTTTCTGACCTACCTAAAATACAAGAGAAAAAAGAACTTTCAAAAGACACCGAAGAGAAGATAAAGGGACTCAGTCTCCTGGCTGCGGAGGGGAAAATTAGCGAGGAAGAAAGATATATGGGAGTGATTGATTTGAGGATGAGAGTTGTTGATAAAATTGGAGAAAAAGTATCCCAGTATCTTTCCCGAGATCCTTTCAACCCCCTGTATTTGATGTGGAAATCAGGAGCAAGAGGATCCGCCGATCAACTGCGTCAAATAATAGGAATGAGAGGCCTGATGGCTAGATCCATAAGAGAAACTTATCGTAGAGAACTTTGGGACGAGGTATTTAGAAGACAGCCAAATGTCCCTTCGGAGTTGATTAAGCAATACTTCTA
>JAUWXE010000062.1 GCA_030616535.1 Candidatus Aerophobota bacterium | reverse complement strand
TTCCCCCGGGGATGAACAAATATGTAAAGGAGACAGTGATTTCTTCATCCGGATACAAAAAGGTCAAGGCAATAGTAGAAGGAGGCAAAGAGAGAGGTGATTCGGTTTTTGAAGGGTTGCAGGAGGTAGATACCACCACGAATATTGTCCTTATCCATGATGGAGTTCGTCCACTAATAAGCTGCCATCTTATAGAAAGAGTAATTGATCAGGTAAAAGAATATAAGGCGACGGTTCCAGGAATTCCTCTGAGAGAAACGGTAAAAGAGACAGAGGAAGGCAATGTGATAAACAAAACCTTGAATAGAAGAAGGCTTTACTCTATTCAGACCCCCCAGGGATTCATAAGAGACTTGATCTTGAAGGCCTATGAGGAAGCCAAAAAGGAAGGACGGTGGGCCAGTGATGATGCTGGTCTGGTAGAGAGATTAGGAGAAAAAGTTAAAGTAATCCCAGGCGAAGAGACAAACATTAAAATTACCACTTCTCTAGATTTAAAATTGGCTGAGATGCTCTTAAGGACTAAAATCTAGTGAATAGTGAATAGTAAGTTAGTGAACAGTCGTTAGTCGTTGGTATCTAGTGAGGAAAAGCAGTATCAAATTAATTAAAGGTGATATGAGATGACTAGCGACTAAATACTAACGAGTAAGGAAAATGCGGGTAGGTATAGGTTATGACGTACATCCTCTGGTAAAGGGAAGGAGGTTCATCCTGGGAGGAGTAAATATTCCTTATTCTATGGGTCTATCTGGGCACTCAGATGCTGATGTTCTTGCGCATAGCATTGGGGATGCCCTCTTAGGTGCGGTTGGAAAAAAGGATATAGGCTCTTTTTTTCCTGACAATGACCCTAAGTCCAAGGGGATCTCCAGTCTAATTTTGTTAAAGCAGATTCTTGAGCTGCTAAAAAAAGATGGCTTCCGGGTAAATAATCTCGATTCTACTCTAGTAGCTGAAGAGCCTAAACTTTCCTCTTACATTTCCCGCATGAAAAAAAATATCGCTCATGTTTTGGAAATGGAACCCGAAAAAATCGGGATTAAAGCTACTACCTCGGAGGGACTAGGATTTTTGGGTAAAAAAAGAGGAGTCTGCTGTTGGACAGTAGCCAGCGTAAAACAAGTCTCCTAGGGTCGGGGGACACAATTCAATTATGTCCCCATTAGTAAGAGGAATAAATTACCTTTGAAAGTATATAATACCCTGACCAAGAGGAAAGAGGAGCTCATACCCTTTAAGGATAAAGAGATTAGGATGTATGTCTGTGGGGTTACTCTCTATGATGAGTTACATTTGGGACATGCGAGAGCTGCGGTAGTATTTGACGTGATTAGGCGTTATCTGGAACATCGGGGATATGAAGTAAATTACGTAACCAATTTTACTGATGTAGATGATAAGGTCATCAATCGAGCCAAAAGTTTAGGAACGTCTATCTTTGATCTAACAGAAAGATTTATTAAGGAATATTTTCAACAGACGGAGCTTCTAGGAGTGAAAAGAGCAAATAGCTATCCTCGCGCAACCCAGCATATAAAAGAAATAATAGATCTGATTAAGAAACTGGAGGCTAAGAACCTCGCCTATGTTCAGGATGGGGATGTTTTCTTTCGAGTAAGGGGATTCCCCTCTTACGGGAAACTATCCGGTCAAGATCTAAAAGAGTTGTCGGTGGGGGCAAGAGTCCAGGTGAACGAAAGAAAGGAAGATCCTTTGGACTTTGCTCTCTGGAAAAAAGCGAAAGAGGGAGAGCCTTTCTGGGATAGCCCTTGGGGGAAAGGAAGGCCCGGTTGGCACATTGAGTGTTCTGCCATGGCTATGAACCTCTTAGGGGAAAGCATAGATATTCATGGGGGAGGAGAAGACTTAATCTTTCCCCATCATGAGAATGAAATTGCTCAATCTGAGGCAGCTTCGGGGAGGAGATTCGCTAAGTATTGGATTCATAATGGCTTGGTAAAGATGAAAGATCAAAAAATGGCAAAGTCAACCCGGAATGTCTTCACACTCTCTCAGGCTCTTCAAGATTACGACGGAGAGACTGTAAGACTTTTCCTCCTTTCTGCTCATTACCGGAGTCCTCTGGATTATCATGAAAATAGTCTAAAGGAAGCTAAATCCTCCCTGGAGAGAGTTTATAACATTCTAAAACGGTTAAAAGAAATAAAGGAAGAGCAATCTCAAAAAATTACTGACCCAAACCTGAAATCTGTCGCAGAGGATCTTTCGTCACACTTAAAGAAGATGGAGACAGAGTTTATCCAGGCCATGGATAACGATTTTAATACTCCCAGTGCTCTATCCTTCATTTTTGAGGCAGTTAAAAAGGCCAATTTATTACTAAGAGAAGGCCAGTCTTTGGATAGAAATTCTCAGCAAGTTCTCTTAAAAACGAGAGAAAAAATTAAAAATCTGGGGGATATCCTGGGACTCTTTCAGAAAGAAGAAAAGAAAAAGTTAGGAAGAGAAGAGAAGCAGTTAATAGAGATTCTAGTTAATATAAGAGAGAAATTACGAGAGAAGAAAGACTGGAAACTTGCTGATGAGATAAGAGAAAAACTGGATGAGCTGGGAATTGAACTAGAAGATAAAAGGACCAGAACAGTGTGGAGAGTTAATTAGTATTTAGTCGTTAGTAGTTAAATACTATCTACTATTCACTAACGACTATTCACTATTACAGGCTGGCGTAGCTCAACTGGCAGAGCAGCTGATTTGTAATCAGCAGGTTGGGGGTTCAAGCCCCTCCGCCAGCTCCCACAGCACCAATTATACTAGCTTTTTGTCAGCAGTAAATACTTTTCCACAATTGAAGGTACTTTCTCTAGAGCCTTTCTTACCTTTGATGGTTGAGAGGTTCCTCCCTGGGCAAAATCCCATCTTCCTCCCCCACTTCCTCCTGTTAAGCAGCAGACCTCTTTTATTATCTTGTCAGCAGAAAGGTTCTTCTGGGTGGAAGCAGCTACCAGAAAGGCTTTATTTGGACTTACTGAGGCTAACACTACTATGCCTTTTTTTAATTTAGCCTTTAGCTTTTCTGCTGCTTCTCTAAGTATTTCGGCAGACAAATTATCCCATTTCCCACTCACCACTTTAACTTTTCCAATCTCCCAAGCTCCGTCTAACATCTTGGTGATCTCTAAATTTATTGACTTCTCTTGCCATCTTTTTAACTGTCTATCTTGATTCTGAAGTCTTTCCTCTTTTTCTTGAAGACGGGCTAATATCCCATCCTCCGAAGTCCCTAATTTAGTAGCTATTGTCTTTAATAAATTTTCCTTTTCTTCACCCCATTTTAGGGCCTTTTCCCCTACTAAAGCCTCTATTCTCCTTACACCAGAGGCTATACTTGATTCACTGATTATTTTCACCAGTCCTATTTCTCCGAGATTAGAAAGGTGGGTTCCTCCACAGACTTCCTTGCTAAACTCTCCGATATTTACCAACCTCACTCTTTCCTTATATTTTGGCTCAAAGAGAGCTATGGCACCTCTCTGGTGTGCTTCATCCAGAGTAGTTTCCTCTACCGTCACCGGAAGGACTTCTCTTATTTTTTCATTCAGCAAGAGGGTTATCCGCCGAAACTCATCCTTAGTTATAGCTGAAAAGTAAGTAAAATCGAAGCGAAATCTATCTTCATCAACCAGAGAGCCACTTTGTTTGACAATTCTACCTAGAATTTCCCTCAAGACCGCCTGCAAAAGGTGAGTAGCTGTATGGGCACGAGAAATAGCCTTTCTTCTTTTCTTATCAACCTGGGCAACTACCTTCTCTCTCTTTTTAACCTTACCTTTTAACATCTTCACCCGGTGAAGAATCAGCTCTTCATTCATTTTCTGTGTATCCACTACCTCAGCTCGACTGTTTGAGGTAAATATCAGACCCTGGTCTCCTATTTGTCCACCTCCCTCCGGATAAAAAGGAGTGGAGGCCAAGATAAGTTCTCCTTCCTCGCCCTGATTTAACTCCTCAGCTAAATTCTTTTTCTTAATAATTCCTACCAGGGGTGTCTCCAGTTTCAGGGTTTCGTATCCTTTAAACTCCACTCTTCCTATTTGTTCTTTTAGAGAAGTGAGGTGAGTTAACGCAATGAACTGTCTCATATCCTGTCTTTTTTTTGTAAAATCCTCTCTTCCCCATTTTTTCTGTTCGGATAACAGGATTTCGGTTGCCTTTTTGTCTATGGCTAACCCTTCCTCTAGAGCTATTTCCGCGGTTAGCTCCATAGGAAAACCGTAAGTGTCGTACAGCCGAAAGACATCTCGGGGAGGAATTAGTTTCCTTCCCTTTGCTTTTAAATTCCCGATTAGAGTGTCCAGGATTCTCATTCCTCTGCTTAAAGTATCCCGAAAGTTCTCCTCCTCCGCCTTAATGACTGAGACTATCTGCTCTTGCATTTTTTTAAGATGAGGATAAGGTTCCTCCATTAGTTTGACCACCGTGGTGACGCCTTGATAAAGGAAAGGGTCCTCCAGACCCAATCTTCTCCCGAAACGGTGAGCACGTCGAAGAATTCTTCTCACCACATATCCCTTCCCCACGTTGGAAGGCAGAATTTCCTCTCCCAAGAGAAAGGTTAAAGCACGCAGATGATCGCAGATTATCCTGAAGCTCTTTTCTTCATGTATCTTTTGGGGAAGAAGATTCTTCAACCAATCAAGAATGGAACTGAATAAATCAGTCTGATAATCGTCCTCTACTCCCTGAAGCACTGAAGCAGTCCTTTCCAGGCCCATTCCGGTGTCGATGTTTTTTGAGGGCAGAGGAGAAAGCCTCCCGACTTTGTCTCGATTAAACTGCATGAAAACAAGATTCCAGAGTTCGACCCATCTTGAGCAGCCACACCCCGGCTCACAGTTTGATCTTGCACAGCCAAAACCTTGGCCTCTATCAAAGAAAATCTCTGTGTCCGGTCCACAGGGCCCCACTTCAGCTAAAGACCAGAAGTTATCTTCTTCATCTTTTTTCAAGATCTTTGAGGGAGGAATGCCTATTTTTTTCCAGATCTCGTAAGTCTCATCATCTCCTCTGAATATGGTAATCCACAGATTTTCTTTCTTCAAGCCCAATTCTTTAGTAACAAATTCCCACCCCCACTCACAGGCCTCGTCTTTGAAATAGTCACCCAGAGAGAAATTACCCAGCATCTCGAAAAGAGTATGATGGTGGGAAGTCTGGCCTACTTTCTCCAGATCGTTGGTACGAAAACAAACCTGACAGGAGGCAAGACGAGTAGCTGGAGGTCTCCTTTCCCCCAAAAAGAAGGTCTTAAGGGGAACCATTCCGGCAATAGTAAATAAAAGTGTAGGGTCATCAATCGATAAGGGCGCCGATGGCTGAATGAGATGGCCTCTTTCTTTAAAAAAATCGAGAAACCTTCTTCTAATCTCATTTCCTGTCATAAGTAAACTCCGGTTTTAGCGTTTAGCGGATAGCATTTAGGATAAATCATTCTATACAACTTTTCACATTGTTCGCAAGGGATCTACATCCACTGTTTCCCTAACTCCTTGAATGCTACTAAATAAAGGGTTCAGTTTTTTCTCTAGAATCTGCCTTATCGAAGACAAATTTTTATCTTTTAAAACCAGATGATAGCGATATTTTCCTTTTATTTTAGCAAAAGGACACGGAGAAGGACCCAAAAATTCTATTCCTTCTCCCTCTATTTTTTCTCTCAGTGCTTCTGCCATTTCCTCTACTTTTGTTTTTATTCTTCCTTCTAGAAGGATTCTTACCCAATGTAGATAGGGTGGATACTCTAAATCTTTTCTTATCTGAGATTCTCTCTCATAAAAATTCTCTTCTTTTCCTGCCAATGCTTCTATAGTGTAGTGAGTAGGATTGTAAGTCTGAATAATCAGCTTACCCTCAGGTTTCACTGATCTTTTTATCTTGGTAAGGAGTTGGAAAAGATATTCTCCCGCTCTAAAGTCAGGTAAATTTAGTAAACCGTCTGCTAGAATAATACCTACCAGGCTTACATAGGACAAAATCTCTTCTCTGATGATCAACTGGGTGCCTACTAAAATATCAATTTTTTTCTCTATCAAATCACTCCTTAGCTTTTTATAGAGCAGAGAAGAATTGATGATATCCAGATCACCGCGCCTAACGTGAGCTCTAGGAAATTTTTTTTTCACTTCTATCTCTAACTGTTCTGTCCCTAATCCTACACCACGAAAGTAGCTTCCCTTGCAGGAAGGACAAACTCGAGGAGCTCTTTCTTCATAA